>WRFS01000013.1 GCA_009778695.1 Oscillospiraceae bacterium | reverse complement strand
TAGGATTATTTGCACAATATAAATACATATTTGTACCAATCAAACCAGCACTAGCATCCAGTAAAACTCCGTCTGCATTAAGGAATCTACCGCCACTCCGGCGAATAATATCTCGACTGAAGATAATATAAACCTGTCTCCTGGTCTAAATGGTAGCTCCTATAACGCATCAAGTTAAGGTATCCTATGTTGTTGTAGTCCGTAATAATATTTCCGTTTGCATCTTTAATTGCTATCGTTGCACCCCAGCTGTCGTATGTGTATGAAACTACTTGTTGAAGGCTAGAGTTAAGAATACCAATAATATCTCCGTTGTGCATTCTTAATATAATAATACTGAACTCCGTTATATTTCATGCCTATTACATTATCGCTTGAATCATATTGATAATATACAAATGTTCCGCCGTTCCAGTCAGATTGTTCATATATTATTTTACTTCCTTCAACGTAGTATTTGACTATTGTTCCTCCTACATTTTTTTCTGTACGTATTCCCGCATCATTATATTTGTATGAATAAGTGCTTGTTCCAATAGTCATTTTTTGTAATTCTCTACCATTTTGCCAAGTATATGTATTCCCATTGTAAGAGGTAACATTACCTATCGCATCATAAGTTATTGCTTTGCCATCGTAGGATGTAAGCTGGTCTCGCCAGTTCACGTTTCCATATGTGTATGTTTTTGTACTTGTGGCAGTCCCTAATGTTCCTCCAGTATATGGTACATACTCTGTCACGGTTGATTCTGCTAACATTACCTTTATTTTGTAATTATTTAATATAACTCCATTGTCTATACGAATATTATTGTGAACATAGGTTATATCTTGAGTTGAAGTTTTAACACTTCCAAAAAAATCATTATTTTGTAATTGTGCAAAGTTTCCAAATGTATAATCGTTTACCTGTAATTGTAACATTGTGCTACTTGTAACGTTACTAATAGTTCCTGATACATATTTAACCATTGATTTATATGGCTTCCCATTTAATATATTAATTTGGCTATTAAAGTTAAAACATGTATTATCTGCAGTACAAGTACCGTTTAATGTAATCTCTTGGGTGCTAGCGTTATAAGTAGAGGTAACTCCATTCTTTGTAACTTGGTCTGTTTTAGAAGTGTCTAGCAAGTTTGTAGTATATGGATACTCTACCTTAGAAGTAATATTCCCGCCGATGTCATAATTATATACTATAATCTTGTTTTGTGCAACATTATCTTCACGAATTAATTGATTTAATCCATCATAATAGTACTTTTGTTGCAAGATTGAGCCATTTGAAATAGTTTCAATATTGCCATTTTTATCATACGTATAATTTAGTGCTGCATTACTTCCATTTGTTACGCTTGCAATTAATGGCGTTGTTTTATTTGCTGTTGCTGTATTTACATATCCATAACTTGTTGTATAGCTGTTTGAACCTGCTGTTGTTTTTACACTTGTTGGTCTTGATAAACTGTCATAAGTTACTGCCTGTGTTGCTGTGGTTGTTGTGCCATCTCCTATTGTTTGGCTTGTTAATCTGTTATCTTTATCAAAAATATAATTCATCTTGTTTAAATTACTACCATTTAAACTGAATGTTCTACTACTTAAATTGCTATTTTCATCATAAGTATAACTTCCCAATAACCCATTATCATTTCTAAATTTTGTCATTCTATCTATTAAATCATAAAAGTAATATTCTCTTGTTCCTGTTGGGTCTTGTGTATATGCTAAATTTCCTCTTGCATCATAATTATATTGATATGTTCCTTGTGCTTTTGCTTGGGTTACCATTCTGTAGAATCTGTCGTATGTGTAAGATACTGTTTGTCCGTTTCCATATGTTGCTGATGTGAGCTTTCCATTATTTCCTTCATAGTTGTTTGTTATTAAATTTTGGCTTCCTACAAACACATTTTTTACATTGTTCCAATTATCGTAGTTGAATGTGTATGTTGTTCCATTATGTGTTATTGTTTTCAAACTATCATTTTCATAGGTATATCCATTTGAGTATGTCTTGCTTGTATCTGTTTGTGATACATTTATTAACCTGTCCATGCCGTCATAAGTATAATTTACCTTGTCTCCTTTTGGATCTGTTACTGATTTTACTGTTCCATTATTTGTATTGTATTCATATGTTGTTACATTATCACTTGTATCTGTTGCTGTGGTTTGGTATCTTCCATCACTGCTATATCCTGCATTTGCTTGCATATACGGCGTTGTTGAACTTGTTGATTCCACTTTTGCACTTGTTGCATTTCCCATGCTATCATATGTAAAGCTATACTTCTGCCCTGCTGTGCTTGTTGCACTTAACAATCTGTCTTTTACTGTTGTATCATAAGTATATGTGAATGAACCCCCTTTTGGATTTATTTCTTTTGTTAATTGGTTATTTCCGTTATATTCAAAATTGCTATTTTGCTTTGCACTGTCTTGGGTATTTACAACATTTCCATTTGCATCATATGAATAACTATTGCCTATTTCGTCTTTTACTAAGCTAACATTGTCAAAAAGCATAGTATTCACATTGTTAAAAAATATTAATAATATTCGTATTTCAACATAGTCTCTATCCGCTATTGCTACCGTAGAAGTATATTCCCATGCATTGCTTCCTGCATTTATTTGAGTGTTTTGAGCTACGTATGCTCCAGTGCTATCTATAAATCTTATTGCTATTCTTGGACTTCCGTTACTTTTTACTACGCCATTCGATTTATGCCACACACTAAAATTGTATATATCGCCTTTTTTGCCTGAATTTTTCATTGTTTGTCCTGTACTTTTATCAAGTGTAATGTCCCCAACTATTTTAAAAACATTATTTCCATTATCTGATGTAACATCATCCGATGTGGTACAATTTGCATTTTTACTCCAACTTGTTAATCCATCGTTAAATCCTGCATTTTCTACCAAATTAAATGGATTTGCTACTGCTCCTTCTTCTAGTTGTATCGCATCAAAATATGCTGTACCTATTGCATCTACTATCCCTATAGCTACAGTTACATTACTTGTTGCATCTGCTGGATAATTAAATGTTAAACTCATTTTTTCCCATGCACCATTTGTATTTTTAACTGTTTGTGTTGTTCTTTCTGTTATTTTTGTTCCTGCTCCATTATAGTAATATAATATTAATACCGCTCCACCTGATGCTGTATTTGGTATATTATTTTGCATTTCTGCAGAAAATGTATATGTTTTCCCTTTTGGTATCGTTACACTTTGTACAAATACTGGTTCTGTGTTTACACTTGCTGTACTTACTATCTTTATACTTCTACTTCCAACATATGCTTTTTCTGTTGAATAAGCCCCTGTTCCTGCTACTGTACTCCATTGTGATAACGACCATTTCCCATCATACTCTGCATTTCCATTATACAATAAATTAGTTACTGGTTTTGCTAGTTTTCCTACTTGGGTTACATTATTCTTTGCTCCGCCTGTATTTCCATACGCAAAGTTTTGTCCATATGCATTATTTATATCTTGTGTGCCTGTACCAAAATCTGCTGTACTTATTGCCTGTCCACAATCGTTAAATGTTATATTGTTTACATATCCTCTATTATCTGTAAATGTTGTTACATTGTAAGCATACGCAATAGTCAATGAATTCCCCAATTCATTTGCTTTTGAGTATTCTTTTATTGTACTCACTCTTGCTACATTTGCTGTGTAGTATGTATAATCTATGTGTGCTCCATCATAGTTCTTTGCTGAAGTTAATAAAGTTACTGAATATGTATATGTGGTTACTTTCCCATCAGGATATGTTATTGTTGACAAATTTCCTGTTGAATCATAAGCATATTTTGTTACTCTTCCTGCTGTATCTGTTATTGAGCTTAATTTACCACTTGTATATGCTAAATTTAATGCTACACCTGCTCCATCCGTTATTTTTGTTATTACAAAATCATTTGGTGTGGCTGAATCGAATGTTAGTACGTTTGTATTCCCACTTGTGTCTATTATTTTTGTTAATCCCCAAGCTGCCGATGTTCCTCTTTTTTCAAATGTTTGCTTGTTTCCATCTTTATCTTCCATTGTAAATACGTTATTGGTTAGCGTTAGTTTTAGTCCAGAATTATCTTCATCAATATATGTAGTAGTTGTTCCTTGTTTTGGAAAATAGTGCATGGTTCCATCTTCGTCTTTATATACTGCATATTCTGTACTGCCAATTGTTTGTTTAGTTATTGTTGTTGAAATATTCAGCATAAATCCGTTTCCATATTTACTTACTACACTTGCTTTTATGTCTTTATCTTTGTCATTTGAATTATATACGTGGCTAATACCAACAGGTAGCCTATTACCTGGGGTTGCTGCATCTGGATGAATTAATGTTAAATTTCCATTATAGTCGTTTGTGTATATTGTTCCTGCCCTTCCTGCTGTTTGAGTATGGCAACTTAAATATCCCTCTAATCCTGTTTGATTCCTATATTCTATTATTATATTTGGTCTAGCATTCAAGTATGTAGTACTTGTATCTGATGAAACAAAATACGCATCTCCTTCGGTTTTATATCCTGTTACTTCTGCATGCTCTTTTAACATCACTCCATAGTTATTTCCAGTTAGATACCACTCTTTTACCATTCCTGCTATATTAAATACTTTTTCATACATTGTATTTGGAGTACTCGAATTATATTTATATGTAATTGCATCTTCTATTTTACTAGTATAGTTAGCATTGGTATTACTCCAATATGCTGTACCTTCTTCCCAATTTGCAGTTATTTTGTGTGCATCTATTTGCAATTCTCTTGTTGGTGGTGTCCATTCAGTTGTTTTTGGGTAATTATATATACTTAAATATGCACCTATTACTTGGTCACCTGAGTTTAGTGTTGGTAATGTAAATTTTATTAAGCTCCTCACTGGATTCCCAGAGCCACTTGCTCCTCCATTTGGTCCAAGCCATTTTGTGTTTCCTATTCTTAATATATGTGCGTTTCCCCTTGTACTATTATTGGTATCTCCATTGTATATGTATGTATCTTTTATGGTGCTCCTATCTAATGATGTGCTTGTTGTTGGGTCGATTGTTACTGGATATACTCTTTCTGGTGATTTTAGCCATTCTTTATTTGGTATTATTGTTAATGTGTATTCGCCTTTTTTCTTTGTTGGTTCTAGTTTTATCTTTATGTCGTTACTGTATTCATTTTGTCCTTGGCTACTATCATACATATATGGTGTGTCCATTATAAATACTGGGGTGTCTATGTTTGTTTCGTATATTACTATTTGGTTATTTTCATTTAGTTCTGCTTTTAGTTTATTTCCTACATCTAATGTAAATTCTAAGTTTTGGTTTATTGCATCACTATTTTTTAGTATTATGTTTTCTTTTATTTTTGCAGATTCTACCACATATTCTATATCCACATTATTTAATATATCTTTATATGTTACTGATGATTGTAAATTTTTTAAGTTTAACTTTTCACTGTTTTTGTATTTGCTGTCTTGTTCTAGTAATTCAGGAGTTTCTGTACTTTGGCTTACCCTTACTTTATTTGCATTTGCCAAACTCCAATTGATTTTGTAGTCTTTTGATTTTATTGTCGCTAACTTGTTCGGATTTGTTTGTTTTACTAGTTCTACATTAAAATTATTTGCTTTATTTTTTAATATTTGATCCGACGTATCATCTACTGCTTCTGTTAAGCTATTGTCTATATCCACAAGTTTACCATCTTGCATATAATGTACTGGCTCTAGATATATTGCTGCAATTTCTGTGCCATTATCTAACCAAAACCTTTTTACATTTTCTTCTCTTTGGCTTATGTCTTCTCCTATTATTGTTGGTATTTTTGTCTCGTCTGATGTTGAGTTCTCTGTGTTATCGTTTGTTGTTTCATCTGTTATTGCTTCTGTATTTGAAAAATTCTCTGCTATTGCAAATGCTGTTGGTGCAAATAAATTAAAAGTCATCACAATAAATACAATTATTGCGATAACTTTTAATTTTGATAATTTTAAATTTTTACTCAGGACTTCTTTTTCTTTTCTCATAATTTCTTCCCCCTTAAATTATTGATACATCTATAGTACCACAATATGAGGGTCGAATACCGTCGAATTTGAAAAGTTTTTGTAATTCTTGAAATGCTACTTGCTGTTAGGATATGCTCATTATTTTGAGGTTTTTAAAAAAATATTTTTTTAAATTACTTTTTTTGCTAGTTCATATAAGAATTTTTTATTATTTATTGTCCCAGTTTTTTTAGATATACTATTAGAAAATAACTTATGTAATTCATCAATATGCCCATGGGAACAAGTTCTTTCTATGGCTTCTCTTATTGCCTTTTCCACAGAATGTGGGCTTTTCCCATACACATTTGATACTGCCATGTATATTTTTTTCATTTCCATATGATGTATTTTCCCTTTTTTATGTAATAATATAACCCCAGATATAACATAGTCATAACCACGTCTAGTATTAGGCATACCAATTGAGTCTAATATATCAATTATATGTCTTTTTAATTTTCTCTCATTATCCATATTTTCTGAATTACTTATTTCTTTTAATCGTTTTTCGCTAATGTCTTTTATCTCATGAATATAACCTTTTTCTGTTAACTTTTTTAGACAATCATTAAGTTCTTCTTCGTTTTCATACAAAGTAATTATTTTAAATTTTTTTTTCATATAAAACCCTTTTTCATTTCTTAAAATAAATAATTTGGTGGAGATGAGGGGAGTTGAACCCCTGTCCAATATTCTATTCATACAAATTTCTCCAAGTTCAGTTTATTGTTTTTCATTCCCTCCATTTTTCGCCAATAAACAGGCAAAAAACTTTAGTAGCTATTTTAGATACCCAATACTTTAATAGCTAAAGTATTTTTGTTTCCTACTTTATCGACGCCTTATTATTAACAGTAGGCTTTAATATAAGACGACGCTGCTAGGCAGCGTATGCTAATTCT
This sequence comes from Oscillospiraceae bacterium, assembly GCA_009778695.1. GTDB lineage: Bacteria > Bacillota > Clostridia > TANB77 > CAG-508 > WRFS01. Next base: position 44,462 of record WRFS01000013.1, on the reverse strand, counting down.
TGATTATCAGCGTTTAACTTTATTTTCCCGTTTGTTAAGGTGGCTAACGAGAATCCACCACTTGCTATTCGTATTTCAAAAATATTGTCGATGCCAAATACATCCCCATGTATTATTATACCGTATTTTTCTTAGTTTTGCAACATAAATTTTCAGGGAATTTTTAGTGTGTTACTGGTTAACATTTTTGTCTAACCCGTCCGCTTGGGATGGTTAGTATATGATTTTTAAAAAACTCCTCCAAGCCTCCGAAGACTCCATGGGCCTCAAAGGGCTGTCGTTCGCTTTTTAAAAATCATATACTAACCATCCCAAGCTACTTTGCTGAAAAATATTAACCAACAACTAACGTACTATTGCACTTACTTCCTTTTCCGAAAGATAACGCCACTCACCTATTTTAAGTGGTTTTACCTCTATGTTGCCTATTTTAGTTCTGTGTAATGCTAGTACTTTCTTGTCTATAGCTTCACACATCTTCCTAACCTCTCTATTTTTCCCTTCATGAATTGTAATTGCCAATCGTGAAATGTTTTTTTCTTCATCGTATCTAATAAGTTTTACCTTCGCTTTTCCGGAAATACAATGTTCTATCTCTACACCATTTCTTAACCTTTCCATTTCTTCTTCTAACACTTGTCCTTTAAGTGTGACAATATATGTTTTTTCAACTTCAAATTTAGGGTGTGTTGCTTTATAGACAAAATCACCGTCGTTTGTAAGTATTAGTGCACCCGAAGTGTACATATCTAATCTTCCTACTGGCACTAACCTAATATTTATATCCTTTACCAAATCCATTACTATAGGTCTATTAAATTGCTCTTTAGCAGTAGTTACATAACCTATTGGTTTGTTTAGCAAAATATAAACCAATTTCTTTTTTATTTTTTCAATTATTTTGTCCTTATATTCCACTTTATCTGTTTCTGGATTTATTTTAGTCCCTAGCTCTGATATGATTTTGCCGTTTACTTTAACTAAACCTTGAGCAATTAATTCTTCACATTTTCTTCTTGAAGCAATGCCGTTATCTGCAAGATATTTTTGTAATCTGATTTGTTCCATAATTTTTCCTTTCTTGAATAAATGTGTAGAATAGCACTGGAGCGAACTATTGTAGCCGATTTCTACAAGAGCAGTACATTATAGACACTATTTAAATTGCTGAAAAACCTTTATCAATATCAAGAATTACCTTCTTAAAATACTCTGGCAACTCAGCCTCCAATACCATCATTGCTCCCGTAGTAGGATGCTTAAACTCAATTTTGCTTGCATGTAACATTTGCCCTTCCACATTAAATGGATTTTTTCCATTTGAATATACCATATCCCCTACTATAGGATGTCCTATTTCCGCCAAATGTACTCTAATTTGATGAGTTCTTCCAGTTTCAATATTTATTTTTAGCAATGTGTAACTTTCATATCTTTTTAACACAGTAAAATGCGTGACTGCCGATTTTCCATCTTTTCTAACTGCCATTTTTACTCTAACATTTATATGCCTTCCAATAGGCATATCTATAGTTGCTTGATTTTCTTTAATAACTCCCCTAACTAAAGCTATGTATGTTTTTTTGACTTCTCTATTTTTAATTTGTGTACTTAAATTAAGATGAGCATTATCATTTTTGGCTACAATAATAATCCCTGAGGTATCCTTATCTAGCCTATGAACTATGCCAGGTCTAATCTCTCCACCAATTCCAGATAAGCTACCTTTGCACCTTGCCATAACAGCATTTACTAAAGTTCCTTCTAGATTTCCGTTTCCAGGATGAACAACTAGTCCTTTTGGCTTATTAATTACTATTATATCTTCATCTTCATAAATAACGTCTAAATCAATATTTTGTGGCTTAATATCAAGTCTTTCAACTGGCTCTTCCAGTAAAACTTCAATTATATCGTTTCTGCTTACCTTATAGGAAGCTTTTTGAATAGTCTCATTTACTTTTACATTTCCGCTATCTATTAGTTTTTGAATCATTGTTCTTGAGATTGATGGCGAATTGTCATTTTCTTTATGTATGGAACTATTCGCCCCTACATTTGATGATAATGTTTCAAACAAGAATTTATCTAAACGGGTTCCGTAGGCGAATATCGTCCACTTTTACTATTTTTTTGTATTCCAAACCTTGTCACCTCTGATATCTAATAAAATACAAATAACAAAAATTACCCAACCAATAATTAATGTTATATCTGCCAGGTTAAAAACTGGGAATTTCACCAATGGATTAAAATCTATAAAATCCATAACATAACCTTTAAAGACCCTGTCAATAAGATTACTCGTACCGCCAGCTATAACTAGAACCAATGCTACTCCCATCAATTTTCTAACCCTATCTTTATACATAAAAATGAATCTTGCAACCATTGCAATTAATATAAAGTTTAAGATTATGACCATCACATTATCGCCACTAAAAAAACTAAATGCCCCTCCTGTATTTGTAACAATCGAAAACCTTAATACATTCGGAATTATTATCATATTTTTGGCAAACAAAAATTTAGTTAATTGGTCTACAATTATAAATAGCACTATACCAATTATTGAAATAACTATGCTTTTATTTAATTTTATTTCCTTAATTTTATTCAGCATTGACGGTTTCTTCAACATTTGCATTTAACCTTTCATATATTATAAAATTACTGTCTGAGTAGATTACATTATAATTTGAGTCTTTTTCAAGTAGTAAATTTAATTTCGAATTTACATATAGCATAACATGTGTTATTCCATATTTTGCAAATTCGTCCTCGTATGATGCACTTAAGTTAGTAATATTAAGAAAATCATCAAATTCATTTTCCCCTGGATTAAATTGTGGTGTATATAAATCACACCTTGAGTCTATAAATACTGGAATTCCTCTATATAATAGATAACTTCCGTAATTATACTCGTTAAATAATTTCATTTTTGAAATGTCTACATTATTTAATAAAAAGTCAGAAGCTTTAACAGGATACCAATTTTCTGGAACGAATTTATCATCAAGTTTTGGTTTTACTAATGTTAAACACATAATTAAAACTATTGCTATTGTCAATGTTCCTCCTAAAAAACTGGCAATTAATTTTACCATTTCCTCAGTGCCTTTTTTATCATATTTTTCTAACAATTGAACAATTAACTTGCCACATACAAGTGCTCCCACCAAGTATGCCATCGATACTTGTCTTCTTGACATAAACGCTAATACAATTAATCCTCCCAACATAAACCAATCGCTTAACCTTAACTTCACTTTTGTAAATAAAGCCACAATTATTGTTAATATGAAAAATGTAGCAAACGCACTATTTTGTGCTATTGTAAGAGGTAAGTGTTCGCTTATATTTCTTATTGTGTCCCCTTGTTCTATTTTAATTAAATAAGTGTATGGCGTATCTTTTAATGGTGTACATAAGCCTGTAAATACGCAAATAACCGCAATTAACACAAGCCATTTACCATTTTTACTTTTTTCCAATTTAACTTTATCTAAAAATTTTGGTTCTTTTTGTTTCTTTGCCAATGCATTTTCTAGCTTTATTTGAAGTTTATTTAACTTATCTGTTAATATTTCTACTTCTTGTTCATCTTTACCTTTGTCAATTTTCTTTTGTTTTAGTTTTATTTTGAATCTAAAGTAAAATACATCAAAATATACAACAAAGTTATTAATTAAGTAATCTCCTATATATGGTAATAACAATATAAAATAAAACGGCCAAACTGCTGCATGCACATTTGCAATTATTATTGGTATTATTATTATGCCTGCCGCATACCTTTTACGACCAGTTTCTAAAAATTTCTCTATAAAAAATATTGCTATTACAAAGAAAATAAACGATACAAGCTGTGCTCTTGCTGTAATAAAATCTTTCATTAACCATATTACTCCTATGGTTAATAAAAATGCTATTATCTGATTTTTATTTACCTTGCTATGCACAAAGAATATTGCTAATCCCAATATTGCAGTTAGTATACAGGTAGATATATATACTCCTAAAAACCCGCCCACGTTATATACTAAATATGTAAATACGTCATATGCCCAATGCGGAAATGTGTATGTAAGTCCTTGAATCCACGAAAAAGGGTCATGGTTTAATGTTATGCCATTGTTTAATACATATTCTCCTATTTTTATTGTGTAAAATGTATCGTTTTGAAACGATATTGGGGTAATTGCAACTGCAAATAGTATTATAGATATTACTGCTATGATTGTAAATCTTGTTTTTATTTTTCCCATTTATGCTCCTTAAAAACTATTTTTATAATATTATCATAATAATAAGTTTTGTACAAGAGGGATAAATAAAGTTTTTATCTCCCTAATTAAAAAAATTAAGGGGAGAAATTCATTCTCCCCTTTTGGTCTTTTTTACAGTAATCAGTACTACCAACAAAGCGTGCCAGTCGACGACCAAAAGACACTGCAGTTGAAAGGATTACGGCTGCCTATATGTGCAGCTGCCTTGCTGTCAGAACAGGCGGCACAAGAGCCACCCCGCAAAACACGACAACTATTTTTATACATTTGTTCTGTCCAGAATCTTACGAGACCGGTTTGATTGTATACACCATCAATACACGGTGTGCCTTTCCTTCCTGCCACGTATACTTCGTCTGCATCATAACCACCGAAGATTTTACTATTGGAAACAATGTCCTCTTTAGTAGCTTCTCCAGTATCTATAATATGTTGCAAACTTTGATCCACTTCGAATCCTGCAATCATAGATATTGAAACACCCTCTGGTAGCCTCATCTTTGAAAATAAAGCTTTTGCATCATACCAATCTCTATTAGTAAAAGGATTTCTTCCTCTCACCGATTTCAATCCATCATTCTTTTTATAAGTTAAAGATAGACAGAACTGTGGCACAATAATCATACCGTATTTCCTAACAAAATCTCTCTTTCTACCAATCTCTGGTGTATCCGGATCATGCCAGTCTTTCAGACTTTCTCCATACCAACTGATAGGCTCCACGCTATTAATTCCAAGCTTTGCTACAAAACAGTTGCCAGTATCGGGATCCTTAAATATAATCCTCTTTCCTGGTACATGTTCTACAATAGTAAAGCCTTTTGATGTTATAAGTCCGGTATCGCCTCTTCCGTTACTCCGTTTTACATTTCCCATTGTCGTAACCTCATGTTTGTTTTATAAGACCTCCTGTTTGTTCACTTATCTTCAATAAGCAATATTCGTATTATAGCACAATTCTTCTCTAAAATCTACTATTTCCCTCACATTTTTACATTGTATGTTACCAGTCAACACTTTTCAGCAAAATAGCCTGTGGAGTATAGTATAGCTTTTAAAAAGGTGATCGACAGCCCTTTGAGGCCCATGGAGTCTTCAGAGGCTTGGAGGAGCCTTTTTAAAAGCTATACTATACTCCACAGGCGGAAATTTTAGAGAAAACTGTTAAATAGTAACCATAGTATTTATAGAAATTTTTTCTTGCTATTATACAAATTTTATTATATAATTTGTCAGTATGAAAGGACACTAAAATAATGAAAAAAAATATCAAATATATAATATTACTTATCGTTGGAATAATATTTTTAGGATTTAATGCATTTCATGGCAGCTTATGGTATGATGAATCGTACTCCATGGCAATAATTCAGCACGGTTTTGCTACTATTTGGAACGATACCGCACTAGATGTGCATCCACCATTATATTACATGATGCTAAAAGTTTTTCTAATGATTTTTGGCTATAGCATAACAGCTGCCAGAATATTTTCTGTAATTGGAGCCTTATTGCTTGCATCGTTAGGATTTACACATTTAAGAAAATTGTTCAATGATAAAGTTGGATTTACATTTTCTTTTCTAACAATATTTTTACCAGTTACATTAGGCTATGCAATAGAAATAAGAATGTACACATGGGTTGCCTATTTTGTATCTTTAACTGCCATTTATGCTTATAAACTTTATTTGAGATTAAATAAAAATGTTGAACTTGATAGTCCAGACAAAAATGGGAACTCAAATAAACATTTAAACTCGGGAACCCATAAAAGCGTAAATAAACTTAGCTTATCAGACAGATTGAAAAATCTGGGCAAACATGGAAACTTAGACTTATTAGTGCCATTGATGATTTTTTCTATATTATCAGCATATACACATTATTTTGGATTGCTAACAGTTGCAATAATAAATTTATTCCTTTTAGTATATTGCGTTAAGAATGAAAAAAACAAAAAATTAATGATAGCATCTGTTATAATAGATGCGGTTCTTTATGCACCTTGGCTTATTTGGTTTTTATTTGCCGCTGCTAGAGTAGCGTTTGGGTTCTGGATTCAGGTAGACTTTAATAATGTATTAAATGAAATTCTTACATTTGTTTTTTGTGCAATAAAGGCTAATACCGATATGAAGTACACTATAATTATAGCTTACCCAATTATGTTTTTTACAATTTATAAAATAATCGCCTTCGGTAAATACACACATGCTTCACATAGTGATAAACATAAGAAGATTCATCTTGTTACTTCGGAAAAATCTAGCCGATTTTCCCTACGTAAAAAAACGATTACCATCGACACAGGTATACATTATGCTGCTCAATTGTGTTTAAAAGTCTTAGTAATAACGATGCTGATTACATTAGCCGTATCATACCTTAGACCAATATTTATCACAAGATACCTATTTCCGATGATTGGGTTAATTATATTTATGATTGCATATGCAATTTCAACTATTGAAAGAAAGCGTATATTTATATCACTTTTGACCGTAATATTGCTCTTTAGTATTCATAACTTTTATGTTGAATTTAAAAAAGATTATGACCCACAAAATAATGAAGTTAACAATTACATAAACAGCCAAGTACAGCCAAGCGATATTATTATAAGTGCAGATGGTTTAATGGGTTCTTCATCTATACTGTTTCCAAATAATAAAGGTTATTTTTTCAATTCGGATGAATGGAGTATTGATGTTTGTAATACGTATACTAATATGGAGAGGCTGCCAGATGTAAGTATGTTTAGTGATTACCATGGCAGAGTCTGGGTTATTACTAGTACAGATAATATAGATTTATATAACTCAATTGATAATCCAAATAAAAAAATGTTGGAAGAATCTAAGCATTTCGTCCGTCCAGCATTTGAAGATGAGTTTTATGTATATTTGTTTGAAATAAAATGAGGAGGTCATAGAATATAAATTTTATATAAAAATCAACTATAATAGTCCGCTTCCGTGGTTGGGGTATCTTTTTTAAAAAACTCCCTCCAGGTCAAGGAGTAATCCGTATGCCTCAAAGGGCTGTCGGGTAGTTTTTTAAAAAAGGTACCCCAACCACTCACGCTATTCTATTTGACTTATGATATCAAAATTTCATATTCTAGAACACCCCCGAAGGAGGAGAAAATGGCAAAAATAAAAGATCCCGTAAGTGGGTTTACACATACCGCAGGAGCTTTAGGCTCAATAGCTGCATTAGTTCTGTTAGTTGTTAGCGCAACAAAATATGGTGAAGGAGCATGGGATATAGTTAGCTTTTCTATATTTGGAGCTAGTTTAATTTTATTATATACGTTTAGTTCGCTATATCATTTGTTAAATCTACAAGAAACAGGAACTAGAATAATGAGAAAATTCGACCATATTATGATATATGTCCTTATTGCAGGTACATACACCCCAATTTGTTTAGGTCCTTTAAGAGGCGGCTGGGGTTGGGCTGTTTTTGGAGTAGTATGGGCAATTGCAATACTTGGCATTATATTGACCACATCTACTAAAGAAACAAAAAGATGGCTACGTACAAGCACATACATTGTAATGGGCTGGATTTGCCTAATCGCAATTTATCCAATGATAGAAGCATTTAAATCAGCAGGTGCATTAAGTTCGTTATGGTGGCTATTAGCCGGCGGATTATTTTACACAGTTGGCGGAGTAATTTATGGCTTGAAATGGCCAAAAATAGAAAATAAGTATTTTGGTTTCCACGAAATTTTTCACATCTTCGTTTTGCTTGGGAGTTTTTGCCATTTCTGGTTTGTGTTTAAATATATGGTTTTAATTTAGAATAATATTTAAAGAAAATGAAGAAGCCCAATTACTAGCAATTTTAAGGCGGAGAATTCTAATCCGCTTCTAGCTGTATTTTAATTTTATAACAAGAATTTGACATTTTCGCCGTTTATCTCGTACTTCGCAGAAACTTTTGCTCCCACACCAGTTTCTTTGTAAGTGTCCGAAAGTGTAACGGTTAAGATGTTCTCGCCGTATTCAAGAGAACTGATTTTCTCTAACCGGAAAATCTGCGACAGTTTGCTAACTTGCGTTACTTCAGTAATGAAATTGTTCCGTATTTCGTTATAGTACTGGGTCTTACTGTTTAATTCGGAGACAAGATTTACTATAAATACTATCAGCCCTGCGACTACCATCATCGTGATAGTCTTAAAAATAATTCTGCCCTTTGTCATGTTGTATTCCTCCTAAATTTTTTCCCAAAACATTAACTGTTCGGGTGGTTTGAAAAAAGCATTCTTACTATAATTTATAGCACACTTTACAACATACAATTGAAAAAGTTTTTTCATGGATAGCAGATGAATTTAATGTTAAAGATAAAGAATATTTAAAAGTCGAGTTCGAGGACGACACATATACTTCGTCGAATGTAGAAAACCAAATTGCAAGACTTGATAGAGAACACGAATGGGATATGGAAAGATAACAACATATACTCTTAAGTATTATTTTAAAAAAGCCCTGCTATGTCGAACATAGCGGGGTTAATAATTATAATCCAAAAAGCTTTTCACATATTTAATAAAATGTTATCAACATCTTTGCTTAAAGAAAAAACATTAAGCATACCATCATTTAATTGATAATTTGGAATTTCAAGCTCTTCACACATAAATTGACCAGGGGCTATGTCCCAAATTTTCCTTGTCGATTCTATAAGTACATCAGTTCTACCAGAAATCAAATTTGCAAATGAAAAGCAAGAACAATTTATATGTAAAATTTTTGATGTTCCTTGTGTTGTTCTTATTAGTTTATCAAGATATACTTTTTTTTCATTCCAATATTTGTTTAATGAGCCTCCAAACTCAATTAACGATTGTTCCAATGTTATATTCTGATTTCGAGTTATTTTCTTCTCATTTAAATAAACGCCAAATCCTTTTTTGGCATAATACAATTCATTTATTTTAGGTAAATAAATTATTGAAAATTGAATTTCATTATCCACAGAAAAAGCCAATTGAATTCCCCAAAATATTGAATCCTTAATAAAATGTTCTGTTCCATCTATTGGGTCAATAATCCATGTTCTATCATGAATAGCATTTTCAGAATCCTTTTCTTCAGTCAGAAAGTTATCATGTTGAAAATATCCTTTTATATGTGACATTAAATATTCATCTGTAGCTACATCAATATTAGTTACCAATGTATTATCACTCTTTAAATTTATACTCAATGATGTATTTGAAATAATTTGTTCATAAACTTTCTCAACTGCATTCAATGCTATATTGAATTCCTCTTCATATTTCCATTGGTTCATGTTCTACCCTCCTGATAAATGCTTCTAAATCTTCTCTATATGGCATTCCTTTTTGAGCAGTTTCTTGTTGAATTTTTAACGCAGATGCATAACGAGCTTTATCTATTGAAGAATCTAAACTATCACCCTCTGATAAAAAGGCAGCTAAATTTCCATTAAATGTATCACCAGCTCCAGTGCTATCTACTACTTTATCTACCCTAATTGCAGGAAGTTTTATGATTTCACTACCATTACTATACATTAGCCCATTTTTCCCCAATGTTGCTATAAGTTTGTTTGGGTATTTTCGTACACACCCTTCAATATCATCTGTTTCAAAAATAGTTTTACATTCATCTTCGTTTGCTGTTATTATTGAAATTTTATTAATTAATTCTAAATTCCCTGGTTCACTAACTCTCAGACGTGAAGGGGTTGAAGGAGTTATAATTAACATTATATTATTAGCAGCACAAAAATTAATTAATTCTCGACTTACTTCCTTTGGCATTTTAAATTGTGCCACTATAATCTTCGAATTAAGCAACACCTCTGCATATTTTTCCACCATCTCAGGAGTAAAGCTATCAATAGCACCATTTTTTCTTTTAATATCATTATTAGCGTTTTTATCTATATAAATTTCACCTGTATCATTTTGCAAGCCATCTACTAGTTCAACATTTGAAGTATCAACTCCATTAACTTCTAAGTTTTTCTTTATATCATATCCTTCTTTATCGTTTCCAAGTCTTGTTATTATAGTTACTTTTGCTCCGGCTCTTGCTGCCGCTACTGCTTGATTCGAACCTTTGCCTCCTGGAACTCGTATTTGAGGAATGTCTGGATAATTCCCATCATCATTTTGAAAAAAAGTCTGATCTATGCAACAACCACCAAATACACAAATATCATATTTCATGTCTTCGTCCTCCTTTAGTCATTAGTATAACATAAAAATTATTAATAGTCTACAACTTATATCCAGTAATATCATTATGTATCAGTTGATGACACAAATTTTACCAGAATGTAGGAGATTGTTATAAATAAAGCAGATGAAATAATAGAAATGTTTTATATTAAACATGAAAAGACTACTAATATCGCCAAAGTCTTTTAGCATGAATCGTAAACTGCCTATACAAAAGTATAAACCAGCACATTATTTTTAGAAAAAGTTTAAAATCTGTATAAATATGAGAATGATTGTTAATAATTTTATTACAGGAGAGTGGTTCGTATGACTTATAATGTAAATACCTACATTGGAGAAAAGCAAGTAAATAGTGAGAAAATAGTAATAGGTCAAAAAGTAGTATATGAGATATCAAATAAATATTTAAAAAACAAAAAAGAAAATTCACATAATGACATAAATAATATTGTTAATAGTAATAATTTATGATAATATATTAAACAAGAAATGAGGTTTCAAATGGAAGAAACATTGAAAGAAATAATTAAAAAAGGCGAAAAAATAGATACTGAATTTAAACTTGCAAAACATGAATTACCAAGCGATTTGTTTGATACAGTATGTTCTTTTTCAAATCGTTTTGGTGGAATAATCATTTTTGGTGTAGATGACAAAACAAGAGACGTTGTTGGTGTAAATGAGAATTCTATTGAAGGTATGAAAAGAAACTTTGCAAACCTTTGTAATAACCCAGAAAAAATAAACCCAACAATATATTTGCCGATAGAAGAATGTAAAATAAATAAAAAAACAGTTTTATATATAAATGTTCCCGACTCAGTGGAAGTGTATAGAACTGCGGGAAAAATATTTGATAGAAATCAAGATGGAGATTATGACATTACAAATAATAGTTATTTAGTTACCAATATGTACAACAGGAAAAGAGATATACATACTGAAGATAAAATATTTCCATATGTTACATTAGAAGAAGATTTAAGAACAGATTTAATAGAAATTGCCAGAAAACGTGCAGTTATAAAATATAAAGAGCATCCATGGGGAAACATGGATAATTTTGAATTATTAAAAAGTGCAAGGCTATATTTAAAAGACCCTATTCAAGGAATAGAAGGTTTTACGCTAGGTGCAATACTGTTGTTTGGCACAGATGAAATAATAAGTGCAGCAGCACCAAATTATAAAACAGATGCAATAGTCCGAAAAGTAGATGTGGATAGATATGATGATAGAGACGATGTTAGAACAAACTTAATAGAAAGCTATACTAGATTAACAGATTTTATAGGAAAGCATACAAACGATCCATTTTACTTAGAAGGAATGGAAAGAGTTAGTGTAAGAGATATAATAGCTCGTGAATTAGTTTCTAATATGTTAAAACATAGAGATTTTGGTAATGGAAGACCTGCGAGAATAATAATCACAAAAGACAGTTTGTATACTGAAAATGCAAATAGACCTAAGAAATACGGAAATATTAATATAAGTAATTATTTTCCATATGCAAAAAATCCACATATAGCAGCAGTATTTAAAGACATTAGCTTTGCCGATGATTTAGGCTCAGGTGTAAGGAACTTAACAAAATATACTAAAATATATTCAAAAAGTGAGCCAATAATAAAAGAAGATGAAATGTTTAGCGTTACAATACCGTTGCTCGACTTAGATAAAATGGCACAAGTTAAGGCAAAAATGACTAAGATAAGTGACTATGATTCGACCATGATAACCGACTATGATTCGACCATGATAACCGACTATGATAAAATATTAAATTTTTGTAAAACTCCTAGAAATATCAATGAAATAATGGAGTTTATGAATTTAAAACATAAACCTACTTTTAGGGAAAATTACTTAAATCCATTATTAAAACAAAAAAAGTTAGAAATGACATTACCAGACAAACCTAAAAGTAAGAATCAAAAATATGTAACCGTTAAGTAAAACAAACTTACGACAAAATGAGCATTCTACATATGTAGAGTGTTCTTTTATTATTCTTGAAATAGAATTAACAGTTATCTCAAGGTTTTGCTCGACAAAACTATTAAACATAGAATAATATTACCTTCTTTTGAAAATACTTATATAAATTTAACATTTCCAATATGAGAATGATTGTTAAAAATAGATACAAATTGAAAAAAATATGATATAATAATAAAAGAGGTAAAAAAATATTGAAGATTTATTTTGATTCATGTATTTATAACAGACCATATGATGACCAAACGCAAGCTATAATTCAAAATGAAACTAATGCTATCATAGATATAATAAATTCTGTTAAAACAAATAGGTTTGTAATATATGGTAGTTTAGCCGTTGAAATGGAAATATAAAGATGGATTACACATAGCATATTGTGAGGCAGAAAAAATAGATTATTTATTATCTACAGATAAACTTTTTATAAATGCCTCGAGTAGAGCAAATTTAAATTTAAAAGTAATGAATCCAAAAGATTTTATAGAGGAGGTGTCTTAATATGATTACAAGTGCAACAACATTAAAAGACTTAAGTATTTTAAAAGAAAAAGGTCTAAAGATTTTAGCGGAAAATTTAACACCTGTGGAGTTAATAAATTTTATTCGTTTATTTAGCAATGGCGAAGGAGACTTTACCAAAGAAAGACAAAATATGGATATTACTAGAGAAGAGTTTTTAGCATATGCAAAACAAAAAGGAGAATTATAAAATAACTTTCGACACATTCCCGACAACTTGCGTCAAACTCTTGTCAAACTTGCGACAAAAAGAACATTTTACATATGTAGAATGTTCTTTTATTGTTCTTAAAATAGAATAACTTTATTCTCTTTTGGAAATACTTTAAATAAATCAAAAGTATTTCTGAAGGAGGGTTTTTATTTGATTAACAAGGTGGAAATCTGCGGAGTAAACACCGCAAAGTTGCCTGTGCTAACAAATAAAGAAAAAAATGAACTTTTTATTAAAATAAAAGATGGAGATATAGAAGCAAGAGAAACATTTATTAACGGAAACTTAAGACTTGTTTTAAGTGTTATACAGCGTTTCAACGGAAGAGGCGAAAATGTTGACGATTTATTTCAAGTAGGTTGCATTGGATTAATTAAAGCAATCGACAATTTTGATTTAACCTTAAACGTGCAATTTAGTACGTATGCCGTTCCAATGATAATTGGTGAAATAAGAAGATACTTACGAGATAATAATCCAATACGAGTTAGTCGCTCTATAAGAGACTTAGCATATAAAACTTTACAATTAAAAGAACAAAAAATAAAAGAAACTTCAAAAGAGCCAACCCTTGATGAATTAGCCCAAGAATTAGGCGTTACAAGAGAAGAAATAGTTATGAGTTTAGATGCAATACAAGATCCTATTTCATTGCAAGAACCTATATATAACGACGGTGCAGACAGTATATATGTTATGGATCAAGTAAGTGATAAAAAAAACACAGATGAACTTTGGGCTAGCAATATAACAATTTCTCAAGCAATGCAAAAGTTAAACGATAGAGAAAAAAGAATTGTTATAAAAAGATTTTTTAATGGAAGAACTCAAATAGAAGTTGCAGATGAGCTTGGAATATCTCAGGCACAAGTTTCACGATTAGAAAAAAGTGCAATAAAACATATTCGCAGATTATATGACTAAAGTCATCTGTAAATGTCATTCTGAGCTTTTCTTCAAAGAATATCTTACGAAGAATCTATCAAACATCAACTAAAATCACATCATCACCAATACATTTGATTTTTTCCCATGGAATAATAATATCATTTCCAGCTGAAAAAATATTTAAAATTTTAGCACTCCCAGGAACAATAATCGAAGTTATTGTTCCTGTTTCTAGGTTTGCATTAACATCTTGAACATAACCCAATCGCCTTCCTTCATTTATACTAATTACTTCTTTATGCTTAAAATCTAACCCTCTTTTTTCTGCCATGTTACTACCCCCACACTATTATTATATTATATTTGTGAGATGTGAGGGTTATGCTATGGAGTTGAAGCATCTACTATATTTCCCTATTGCAAGAGTTTTATAAAATAATTTTATAAAATGTCAAATATATTTTTTATGATTTTTTTATATTTTTCTCTCACATTGCGTCTAATTTATCTACCAACTCTTGTTTTAATGTAATACCACCAAATACTCCTTGAGGTTGCCCATTTAACAAAAGTACAAAACTCTTATCTTCTTTAGTTCCAATTAATATTGGAAACGCTAATTCATTAAATTTTTTATATTCATTAATCTCTTGAATTGTATTATATTCAAACGTTATATAATTATATTTTGATATAAAGTCTTTAAATTCTTTGTCATCAAATTCCAACAAGAACTCATGTCCTCCAAAGTCTCTTTCTGGAACGCTACCTACTACTAAATCATATATCTCTTCGTATGAAGCTGAATTCTTGTCTATTTCAACCTTCACCTTATTGTCCTTGTAATAAATAATTTTATCCGGTTCTGGAATCATATATCCACTATTAGGATATTCCGTAGTGCTACCACCCACTATATCTCCAGTTTCTGCATCCACATATATTTGCGTGAAATATTCATCATTGCATGTAAAGACATATGCTAATCTATAAATATTGGTATCTTCCGACTTTTTAGAATCCACCCAAAAATAATTAGCCGTCACAATACTAGAAGTCTCTCTTTTTATGCTGAGATTGTTTTTCTTTGCTAGTTTGTCCGCTATCTTTCTTGCATCTTCTTTACTGATCTTATATTCTGTATTTGCCACTATTGTTTTTGTTCCAATCGAACTAAAATTGTACATTCTTTTTTCTTCCGGTGAAAAATAAAATTTTATCATTTGTCCAACATTGTACAATTCCCCATACTTTGCTTCATATGTCATTCCCCACAATTCATCATCAAACGGATAAGCATATGTACACTCATATGTAGCTGGAAGTTCAAGTTTTGCAACCATTTCATCTGCCACTTTAATAACTTGCACCTCTGTTTTTTTAGTGGTTTTAAATGTTGGACTTGAATCATTACTATAATGTAAAATTTCCCCAGTTATTAAGTTCATTGTAAGTTCATATTTTTTACTTTCTTTTATTGTAAAATTAGTTGGATCTGTTATATTGTTTAGTTCATTTTCATGCTTTGATGCATTAAATGTGCTGTTATCCATAAGCTTAAGTGCATTTGTGACAGCAGTTATGACTTCTTCTTTGCTTATTGTTTTAGTTTCACTATATGTAGCAAACTTGCTAAAGTCTTGCAATATTGAAACTTCATTTGCTTTTTTATTAAAATACCAAAAGCCACCAACTATTACTATTAATACTAAGATAAAAATAATCAAAAATTTTTCTTTCTTATCCATAATGGTCCCCCTTTTTTGATGCATTTTATCATATAAAAATTTATTAGTCAATTTTTACTCAGTACTTTCTCAAAAAACCTCGCAACATATATCAGCACTGCATTTGCAAAAATCACTCCAAATAAAATAATCGGCACATAATGCAAGCTAAAGCTATTAATAAAATTCGCATTAGTTATTCCAAATGTAGACACCCCAAACACTATAAAAACAATAATTGCTGGCAATATTTTTTTCGTTGTTTCTTTTTTGCACACTGCTTTAAAATTAGCAACTGCAAAATAAACACACATAACGATTAGTACAAATCCATCTAAAAAGTATTGAAAAGAAACAATATTCTCTACTCTTTCAATAACAGAAAAGATGCTTATTTTTTTGAGTAACATGTATTCAGGATATTTAAAAATTGAAATAACAGGGTATCCTAAAATTAAAATTGCTATTAGTATAATCAACACCAATCCTACGCTACCAATTAAATATGATATAATTATATTTCTTTTAAGTTTAACTTCTGGTATTTCTCTTCTTGGCACACATAAAAGAAAAAATACTGGAACGCTACTTAAAACAGCAAATAAGAGCATTCCTAAAGCAGGAGATTTTAACCCTTCTGCCAACACAGGGAAAAGGTGCTCTGTTTTAGAATTATTCACAAACGAAAATAAAGAAAATACTAAAAAGAATAAACTCACATAAAACAGTATTGAAACTGCATTTGAAATATTATTAAAGCCCTTAGATAGCCAATAATACACTATTACAGCAAGTATCGCAGCAATATAAATATTTGAGCTAGAAGATAAGTACGTTAAGTTTAAAAAAGTAGTTAAATTATAGAAAATTATTATTGCAAACCCTATTGCCAGTATGGCTAGTATAAAATTTAAAATACGCCCAAAAGCCTTAAAATAATATACATTCGTTTCAAATATATTTTTATCATCTTTTATCATATTCAAAATTATAAGTAAAAATACAACGCCTAATAACATACCTAAACCAGCACTTATATAACTGTTATTCTTCGCCAATTCAAAAACTCCATAAAACCCGCATGCCTAAAAAACTGCCTCGTGATAGAAAGTATGCTATATAGGAAGGTTTTTGTTTTTTCGAATTTACCATTTCTTTAATAGCCCTCCTTCGTTTGCAATTTCCGTTGAAACAGAAACATTTATTTTAACATTTTTAAAATTGAAATTATCTTTTACTTTCTCATACGCTTTATTTTGAAATTCATATGCAAGCGATTGAACTCCCAGTATATCTGTATCGTAGGTGTTCTTAATATTGTTAACATAGCTTTCTAACTTTTCTTTTAACTGATTAGAAATTTCATCTTGCATCGTTGCAATATCTCCATCTGTTTCGCTCAATTCTGAATTGTCGATTTCTTTAATATTTCCCCTTATTTTAATATTATAATTAATTGAAAATTGCCCATTTCCCTCTACAACATTGTAATTTGTAATACTTTTAAAAACTTCAAACGCTATCGGACTTTCTTTATATTGTAATTCCAAAACCGTACTTGTAATATTATCATTAAAAAAGTTATATGCAACATTATCAAACCCTTCTAAATAACCCTTTAGCTTACCATCTTTAAAATATGCTATATCTGAAATCTCTGCTAAAGCAGGCGGTTCGCTAGATTCGATATTTTCTTGTGAACCAGCTTGTGATTCATCCCCGTTTAAAACAACAGAAGCACACATTACGTTTTTCCCTGTTTCCAAATAAAGTTCCATTAAATTACTTGCTATAGAGTTCGTTGTATTCCCTTGATACGAAAGCATTGTCGCATAACTATCAACCAAATCTTTTGCTGGATTATTATTAATCGGTGTAAGCGTTTTTAATATATTTTCTGCACTAGTGTTTCTGGCTATTAAAGTAACAAATTCCTTGCTAGACTCTACATCTCTAAAAAAATAATCTAAAATAACTGAGAGTCCGTCTTCTCTAGCTAGTTTTTCATTTACTACTAACAAACTCATATGAGCCGTATATAACTTCTTTGGCAACTCCTTAATAATATTTTGCAAAGCTAACGAAATTGTTTTAGCTGACTGCTTGTACACAACAACCTGGGAACTTCCTTCAGTATTTTGTGCTCCGCTCGATTCCTTCTTAGTATTCATTATTTGCACAGAAACTAAATAATTTCCATCATCCTCTTTATCAATACCTATTGATGAAACAATAGCCAATTCATTTAATTCCCTATAATTTCCCAGAGCTCCCCAAGATTTCATCGCAAAGGCAATGATAATTACCGCTATTGCCACTAAAATTAATTTATATTTTTTTAACATGAATATGCCTCCTTGGGGACGGTCCTTTTTGTTCATTTTTGAACATAAGGGACACCCCTTGTTTACTAAATGACAATCAGGGGTGTCCCCTATGTTCAAAAATGAACAAAAAGGACCGTCCCCTATGTTTGTCTGGTTATATTATTAGTTAATATATCGCTTCGTTTAGTCATTTCACTCATATTATCTCTAACAAAAGTATCTTTCATCCCTTCTTTATCAAAAGGTGCAAATGGGAACAAATATGATCTGTCCAAAGAATTAATACTAGCAATTTTTATAACAAATACCATAAGTGCAACGAAAATTCCTAATAACCCTGCTATTGCTGCAGCCAATAAAAATGTTATCCTCCAGTATCTTAAAGTATTAATTATATTTATATCTGTAAACACCAATGCAGAAATACTCGTAATTGCAATAACTATAATCATTATCGCTGAAACTATTCCTGCTGTTACTGCTGCATCTCCGTAAAATTAACGCTCCTACTATGGATAAAGCACTCCCCGCCATGCTTGGAACTCTATAATCACTCTCCCTCAATATTTCAAATGCTAAAATCATTAGCAATGCCTCTAAAAACGCTGGTGCGGGAACTCCATCTCTTTGAACTGTAAATGAAACCAATAAATCGCTCGGTATAACTTCATGATTAAAAGTTATAAGTGATACATATAGTGCTGGTAATAATAATGTAATAAAAAACGCTACATATCTTAGTATTCTGGTTAAAGTTATATTTTTATTAAGTTGATAATAATCGTCCATGCTTTTAAAAAAATCAACAAAAAAAGCTGGAAACACTAATGCAAATGGACTGTTTTCAACTATTATTGCTATACGTCCTTCTAATAAGTTATACGCCACAACATCGGGTCGCTCTGTACTTATCACCGTTGGGAATACTGTGCTATCCCCTTTAGACAACATTATTTCTCTAACATAATTGCTATCTAGAATTCCGTCTATATCTATTTTTTTAATTTCTTCTTCAATCTTTTTTGTACTTTCTACATCAGCAACGTCTGAAAGGTACAAAATGCCAACTTTAGTTTTTGATCTTCTTCCAAGTTTATTTTCTTTCAATACAAGTTTTTCTGTTTTAATTCTTTTTCTAATTAATCCAAGATTTTGGACATAGTTTTCAACAAAAGCATCCTTTGGACCTTTTACATCACTTTCTATTTGTGCTTCTGAAATCGTCCTATCTACATGACCTCTGGTTTCAACTGCAAGTATTTTATCTTCAATAATTAATAATGTGAATCCTGAAAAAAGATAATAAAAAAGATCACTGCTTTCCCTATAAATTTCAACAGTATTCACCGCATTTAGTTCGTTTTTTATTTTAGTTACAACTTCGTTTATTTGCCATTTTTCAAAGGTCTTTGTCATGTTTGATTTAAAATATTCTTGCAAAATACCTTTTATACTTCTTATAACAGAGCCAGATATGAACTCCGAATCTGTTGTTGCTTCATTATAAACAATTTGAATCGTACACTGTTCAACACTGATTGTCCTATATTTCATGTCTTCACTTTCTTCTGTTGCTTGTTTTATATATTCTATAATATCTGACATGCTATTTCTCCTCTGTATTAGTATTGAATTTTTTAGGAAAATTATGCCTAAATTCCGAGCAAATCCGAAAATATTCCAAAATTCCATTTGTAATACCTTGTGCTAATTTATTTTGATATTCATCTTGTTGCAAAAGTCCCGCTTCTTCTTTATTTGATAGAAACCCACATTCCACCATGCAAATTGGTATTTTTATATTATCTACAAGATACTTATTAGAAATAACTAATGCTTCTCTTTTATTTCCTCTATCAATAACCTTTTTTAAGTTGCTTTGAATTAACTTCGCAAGTTCCTTACCCTTATCATCACTATTCTTATAAAAAGTTTGAAAACCCCAATACTGCTCTTGAGGAATAGCATTTAAGTGAATTGAAACAAAAATATCTGCATTAGAATTATTCCCAATTTTAACTCTATTTTTTAAATCGCTATTCTTCTTCTCCCTAATAGTTGTTGCCATTAAATCTGCTATACAATTCCCATTTTTTCTTGTTAAAATCACTTCTATTCCATTGTTTTTTAATAGCTTTTCCACTTTTAAAACAATTTCCAAATTTATATCAGCTTCAGTCACACCTTCACTACTAGTAGCTCCCAAATCCGGGAACCCATGCCCAGCATCTAATATAACCACTTTCCCCGTTTTATCCCATATTACAGCTTTAACCGTATTTATATTAACGAAATCTTTCAACACGCAAACTATTGTAATTAGCATAACACAACATATTATACCAATTACTATTTTATTTTTTCTAAGGATAATCATAAAAACTCCTACATACTACATGATATTGAATTAAAAGAATTTTTATGCAAAACTTTCTTAAATAGTTATCAGTTAACACTTTTCAGCAAAGTAGCTTTTGGTGGTTATTATATGTTTTTAAAAAGTGAACGACAGCCCTTTGAGGCCCATGGAGTCTTCGGAGGCTTGGAGGAGCTTTTTAAAAACATATAATAACCACCAAAAGCGAACATTTTAGAGAAAAACATTAAATAGTAACCTTAAATACTTCCATAGCAAGCAACAATGGTAGTGCCATTACTAATATTATTATAAATTCACCAATTTTTACTGGATTTGTATTTAAAATATTTTGAAATAATGGCACATACATAAACGTAACATGTAACACTAAAGCCCCAATTACTGCAAAAACAATAAACCTATTATTTTTTAAAGGCATTTTAAATGCAGATATTTTTTCACTTCTACAATTAAATGCATGAACATTTTGCAATAATACCATAAGCAGTAATGCATAATTCCTCGCATAGCCTATTGATATATTAAAATTATTATTTAATATATACCATAATATAAATACCATTAAAAACATCACTGTTCCAGACACTACGATTTCTTTTATTAAAAGTTTGTTAAATATGGGTTCATTTGTAGCCCTTGGCTTTTCTTCCATTACCCCCTTTTCTCCCTTTTCAAAAGCAATTGCAATATCTTGAATCCCATTTGTAGCTAAATTAATCCACAATATTTGTACGGTTGTAAATGGTGGTGGCAAATTAAATATAATCGAAATCATAAACAGCAATATTTCTGCAAACGCAGTAGAAATAAGTAAATATATAACTTTTCTAATATTATTATATGCATGTCTTCCTTCTTCAATAGCAGAAACAATCGATAAAAAATTATCATCCGTTAAAATTATATTGCTTACATCTTTTGCAACATCGGTTCCGCTTCCCATTGCTAGTCCTATATTTGCTTTTTTAAGAGCAGGAGCATCGTTTATTCCATCCCCTGTTACTGCTATAAATTCCCCTTGTTCTCTTAATGTTTCTACAATTATTGCTTTTTGCATTGGAGACACCCTCGCAAATACATTGTTTTCTGTTAAAAGTTTGATTAATCCTTCTTTTGACCCATCATTATGCGAACTTACTTCTTGCTCTTTTGCAGTAACAAGCTCTGAGGAATCTTCAAATATTTTACTAAGCTTATACGCCTTTTCAATTTCATTCCCCGTTACTACTCCATAACTATTTTGACTATCTTGACCAATTACAACATCTTCAACTTCACTACCTATTAATATTTTTTTAGTTTCTTGAATTAATCCTAACTCTTTTGCAATTGTTTTAGCTGTTAAGGGATGATCCCCCGTTATCATAATAACCCTTATTCCGGCTTCCAAACATGTTTTTATAGCATCCTTGCTTGTATTTCTTATTGGATCTATAAATCCTACAAAACCTATAAAGGTTAAATTCTTAATATCTTCTATTTTATATAAATCCTTTTTCTCACCAGTATATTCTCCGACTAGCTAGAGCTATTACCCTATAACCTTCTTCTGATAATTTTAAAAATTCTTTTTCATAACCAGCCACATCATAATCTGCACAAAACTCTAATATGGTTTCTGCACTTCCCTTAACTGTGACGTAATTTTTCGGGTCGTCGGGGACGCCGACCCCTACATTGTCTTTTGGGTCGTTGCGGGTGCAATCATGCACCCCTACGTTGTAAAAAACTGCTGAAAATTTATGTTCCGGTTCATAGGGTATTCTTCCAAATATGTTGAATTCTTGTTTTAATTCTTTTTCATTTATTCCATGTTTTAAACCTAAAGATAAAAATGCTAAATCTATTGAATCTCCATTATATACAAATTTTTCATCTTCTTTATTTAAAAACGCTTCATTATTTAGCACTCCCATTTTACAAATATGCTCCACAAGGGTGCAATTATGTGGAGATCCCGGACGAACAATGTTCGCCCCTACATTGTTTAATTCGATATTTCCTATATCGTTATATCCTTCTCCAGAAATTTTAAATCTTGTCCCATCTGGCATTGAAATAACTTTTGCAGTTTGCTGATTTACGGTTAAAGTCCCCGTTTTATCACTTGCAATTATTGTACAACTTCCTAAAGATTCTACTGAAGATAATTTTTTTATTATAACATTTTTTTTAACCATCTTAGATGTTGCAATAGACAACACTACTGTTTGTGCTATTGGCAAGCTTTCTGGTATAGCTGAAACACACATAGCAACTACCAACAAAAATACTTCTTTTTTCTCATAATTTTTCATTATCATTAAAATGGATGTGAAGATTGCAAAAATAGATACCAAAAACATAATCTGTTTTGTAAATCTTTCCATTCTTATTATCAGTGGTGATTTTACTTCCTTTGTTTCTTTTAAATTTTTCGCAATATTCCCTATTTCTGTATTAATTCCAATGCCAACTACAATTCCAACGCATCTCCCAAATTGCACAATTGAAGATGCATAACACATATTAGTTCTATCTGTTATAAGCACATCTTGTTTAACAATACTAGCATTTTTATTTACTCCCTTTGATTCCCCTGTTAAAAAAGATTCATCTAATTTTAAATTATAAGCTTCCAATATTCTAATATCTGCTGGAACTTTATCTCCTGACTCTAAAAGGACAATATCTCCTGGTACTAATTCTTCAGAATCCACTTCTACTTTAATACCACCTCTTAAAGTTTTTGCATTTATCCTTAATAAATTTTGAATACTTGTTGCACTTTTAATAGCACTATATTCTTGATAAGCCCCCAAAATAGCATTTAACATTATAACTATCGCAATAAATATTCCATCTTTATAATCTCCAATAGCAGAAGATATAACTCCTGCTATTATTAATATTATTATCATTGGGCTCTTAAATTGGCTAACAAACACCTTCATTAGCGTTGGTTCTTTTTCTTTTGGCAACACATTTTTTCCATATAGATTTTGTTTTTCTTTTACTTCATCTAAAGATAACCCATTTCTTTTGCTATCTAAGCTTTCAATTATATTAACTTCACTTAAACTATGCCAATTATTATCCATATATTTATTGTAACAAGTTATTAAATTATTATGCACTTTAACTTAATTTAAAATTATTACATTAGAGCTATGGATATTATCACTAATACCTTTATAAGCACATATAATACATAAAATGATTTAAAAAGAAGGGGGAGGAAAATGGCTAAAATATTAGTATTTAATAATAGTACAAATAGGATGGAAACATATTATAGGGGAGAAGATGAATCAATGCCATATATTACAAATGGCACCTTAAGAGTTGGCGAATTTAGGGGTACTAGTAACAGTCCTACATTGTGGACAGATAGAAATACAATGCAATCTTGGAATGCTTTTAGATCTATATATGGAAGGCCGATAGGTGTTGGTGCTGGATTTAAGAGGCCTTATGAGGGAGGACATACTCGGTCAAAGTCAGCATTATGCGGGAGTTTCTTTTGATGTTGGGCAAAGACTATCTCAAGCCGAAAGAAATGTAATGAGAAATAAGGCTATAACCTCTGGTGTTTGGTCTTTTGTGGAACCTGCTTACTTAACCCCTACCTGGGTATGGGTGGATTTGGTAAGTTTATTTAGTTTTCTGACAATAATGTTTTAGATATGGGAGTATAGAAAATCTTGTGTAAATCGGAAATCCTTCCGATTGATAACTTGAAATTTGAACTTGAAAATGTACTTTTCTAAATTTTATTACTAAACTCATTTTTTGTCAAATTTTTTTAGAATGTTGTGTAAATTTTCCTACAGAAAATTTACCTCCCTTAGCAACCTTACTAGATAATTCTGATAAGTATTGGTTCTTTTGGTATTCATCGATACTTATAATCATTACATCTTTTTTATTAGTTCTTTTTACAATAATTGGTTCTACTATATCTTCACAATCATTTAAAGTAGTTTCAACTTCTCTAACTGTAATTTCTTTTTGCATAATGCTCACCTTCCTTTACATTTCATAGTATTAGTATAACACATTTTTGTTAATTTGTACCTTTTTTTCTTAATATTTTCATTTTTATTATTTAGTATATTAGTATGTGGTCGTTTACACATACTACTTTTTTTATTCTTCTCTTAACTTCGATTGTTCATCAATATATTTTTTCATTTTTGCTAATTGCTCTTCTAACTTTCCCCTTTCTGCATTTAAAGCAGATAAAGATTTCTTTCCTAATAACCCGTGGAATCGATTCTGCCAGTTTTTTTTCTTCTTCTGTTATTAAAAGACCATTAGTTCCATTGTAAGCCGCTCTTATTTCTTTCATCATTTTTCCAACTGGAGTATCTTGAGCAAACCCAGTTCTTGCAATGATTTCATTAGCCCCTTTTATATCTTTTAATGTAGTATATTTCTCTTCTCCATCTATCATATGTGCCCTTTGTACATTTTTAAAATCAACTCCATTTTCTTTTAATGTGCTAAATATTCTTAATACTTTTGCAACTGATGTTTCCCTATTAGGAATTAATCCGCGGGATTGATTCCGCCAGTTTTTTCTCTTCTTCCGTTATTAAAAGACCATTAGTTCCATTGTAAGCCGCTACCACTTCTTTCATCATTTTCCCAACTGGAGTATCTTCAGTCAACCCAGTTCTTGCAATGATTTCATTAACTCCTTTTATATCTTTTAATGTAATGTCTATCACTTTTCCATCTATCAAATGTGACCTTTGTACACCGTTAAAATCAACTCCATTTTCTTTTAATGTACTAAATATTCTTAATGCTTTTGCAACTGATGTTTCCTTATTAGGAATTAATCCGAAGCGATTTTGCCAGTTCTTTCTCTTCTTCTGTTATTAAAAAAACATTAGTCCCATTGTAAGCCGCTCTTACTTTTTTCATCATTTCCCCAACTGGAGTATCTTCAGTCAACCCAGTTCTTGCAATGATTTCATTAGCTCCTTTTATATCTTTTAATGTAGTATATCTCCTTTCCCCACCTTTTAGCACATATGACATTTGTACCTTTGTTAAATCTACTCCAGCTTCATATAATATACCGCATATCCTTAATGCTTTCGCAACTGTCGTTTCTCCTTTTAAATATTCATCTAAGTTTTTTTCTATATCTTCAAATTCGCTTATAAAATTTATTTGTTCTGAATAGATTTCGAATTGTTCTAATATTTCTTTATTATATAAGTCTCGTTTACCTTCTGCAATTCCTCTTTGTATTATCTCTCGTATTTCCCTTCTAAACTTTTGAAAATATTTTATATTATTTACCAAATCAAATACAACTGGAATTTGTTTTGCATCTCTATTTAGCCCTCTTCCTAGTTGTTGTCTATATAATATTTCTGATTTTGTTGGTCTTGCCATTATAAGTCCTGATAACTCTTCGTCGTGGAATGATTCATTCAGCATGTTTACGCATAATGCCAATTTCATTTTTTCCTTCGTTCTTTCCCTTAAAAATTTAATTGCTTGAGCATTTTCTTCTCTTTCATTTCCCGATGATATTTTTATTATATCTTTATTTGGGTTTATTGCATCAAACCAATCTCCACACAATTTTTCTACTTCATCCATATGGTTTATATCTTTACAAAATACTATCCACTTCCCGTCTTT
Organism: Oscillospiraceae bacterium; assembly: GCA_009778695.1. Taxonomy (GTDB): domain Bacteria; phylum Bacillota; class Clostridia; order TANB77; family CAG-508; genus WRFS01. Next base: position 18,236 of record WRFS01000013.1, on the reverse strand, counting down.
TTCTCCCATATGTTTTTTGAAAATTTCTTGCATTCCTTCTGCTACATGTAAATTCCTCTTGAATTTTTCTACTTGTTCTTCATATTTTTTTCTTTCGGTTTCATCTTCAATTGCACTTATTTTATTTTCGACCCTTTCCATGTCTTCTTTAAATAGATAATTTGTACTTATGTATATAGGAACTGGAATAATTCCCCTTGCTACTGCTTCAGTTAATTTTAATTCGTATGCAATTCCTCCACATATTTCTTCTGCTATATTTCTTCCATCTGTTCTTACTGGGGTTGCTGTTAATCCTAGTACTTTCGCTTTTGTTTTTTCTACTAATCCTTTTGCTCTAACTCCCCATGTTAATGCTCCTGCACGGTGAATTTCATCATATACTATTATCTCTGGAGTTAATCTATTGAAATCTACCTCCGCCATTTTTGATAAAGCATTATATGTAAAAAATTTTAATCTCGGAAATATTCGTTTTGCTTCTTCTCCATATATCTGCTTGATTAATTTTCTTGTTTCTCCAATTGCCGCTGGGTTTGGAGCTACCCATATAATCTCTTTGTCCAGATTTTCTTCTATTGTTTTTAAACCTATTGGAGTTTTACCACATCCTGTTGGAGCAACAATACAAGAGTGATTTCCTTTTTGAAAATCACTCTTTGCTTTTTCATATGCCTCTGTTTGCCATCTTTTGTCTAATTCCAATTCACCCATTATTTGCTCCTATGTGCCCTTTTTGTTCCCACATTTTAAAAATTTCCTCTTTATATTTTGACACCTCTTCTTTTAAGTCTTCTATTTGCTGTTCATACATTTCTCTTAACAAATTAGCGTCTTCTTCTGAAATGTCCTCTTCTTTAATTTCTCCATTACTAAATTTATTCTGCAAATTTAATAATCTAACTTTATTTTCATCATGTTGTGTTTTTATAGTTTTAATAAATTCCTTATCATTTGTTTTCAAGCTAACAAAGCCATCAGATGGCTGATTCATTTTTGCTTTTGACAATGTTAAGTTTTTATTACTAAATAAAGATTTAAAAATTTTTTTTATTTTTACCAATATAGATTCTTTCATTTGCTTTCAGCCTTTTTTTAATTTTATCATTCTTATTATTTTTTTACAAGTGATTTTTGAATTTTACCATATCACCCCTACCTTGGTATACTTCGATAATCGTAGTGATGTTCATGCTTGTAGGTCAGGAGGATCTCCTTTATTAAGATATGTGAAAAACAATTTATTGTGTGAAATCAGTCCAAAGGTCCTCTATTTTCAACATATTCAAACCCTAATATTTCCCTTGTATCTGCATTAAATACAACTCGTATTGGGTACGGTTGAGGCATATAATCTACATCCATTGTAAATTCAACAATAGCTTCATTTTTTATATTTTCATTAAATACTGTTTCTCCGTTGAAATCAACATATTTATATCCATCCTCTGTTTTTGAATATGTAACAGTTGCATTATTTGGATTTGTGTCACCTTTTTGTATGACGTCTAAACATTCATGAGCTGTTGTTATATAATAATTTTCTAATGCCTCTCCTCCCAAGCTCATAGCAGCTGTCGGATTATAATTTGTTATATTTCCTATACTTGCTGGTTTTATCCATTCTCCTTCCTTTTCCCATAAAGGAACTAAAAATGTTACCCTACCATAAGTTAAATAATATTCAATATACTTATATCCCAAACCATTATATTCACGCATATCTCCGTCTTGAGAGTCATTTATTTGAACTATCGGCTTACAATCATGTTTGTACCTTATATAATCAATTATAAATATTATACACCACAATACTATTAACTCTATTAAGCCTATGCCAATTATTTTTAATATTTTCTTCATTAAACTTTCCCCCTTAACTAGTAATACAAAACAACTAGAATAAAAAGTTTCATTATTTTATTTATCTGACTGATTATTTTCTGCTTTGTTTTTCTTTTCTTTAGCTTCCTTATTTTGAAAATAAGCTTTAAGCGGCCATACTATTGCAATTATAATAACTGTTATGCCTATTATAAGAACTGCTTTTGGCATCTAAACCACCTCCTAAATAACAAAACCTTCTTACATAATTTTTTCAAACAATTTCACTTGATTACGTTTCACATATCTATCCACAGCCACAAAGGCGATAACAAACACCACAAAGATTACGCTAAGCAACAAATATTGATTTGCATTTTGGAAAAGCCACCAAAGTCCCCATAAAATACCACCTGCAATAAACAAAAAGACAAATTCAAAAATCATGTTGAAATTTTGCTTTACTACAGCATACTCACTATCCCACAAAAGCTTTGGATGCTTTAAATCCACAATCAGCATTAAATAATTTTGAAGAAAAGCAAGGGCTAACGAAATTAATATAATTAACACAATTTGCATAAACCCCATCGCTCCCACTAAAAAGCTAGCAAACACTATTCCAATAATAATAGAAACAATGCTTATAATAAGTCCTGGTACTACTTTATACCTAAACTGTTTATAGTAGCTTAATGGAATATACTTTGTAAACGCTGCATTTGAGCCTTCTCTTGAAACTGCTGTAACAGATGTAGCACTAATAGCAAATAAGAACTGTATCATACTAAGTACAATTAATGAAAATAAAAGTGTACTAGTATCAAGTCCTTCTAATCCCGTAATTGCTTTTCTGTGAAGTACTCCAAACATAACTCCAAATATCACTGGTATCAAGAAAATTGGAAGAACACATTGCATAAAATAAATTGGAGTTCTATATAACGATTTTATTTCTTTCATTATATAAGAATAAGATATTTTTTTACTTCGAATTGCTTTATTTTCATCAATTTTAGTAGCTTTACCGCTGCCACCCGTTGCATTTCCTACAGCACCTATAAAATAAAGTTTTTGACTAAGTGCAATATATATAATAGCAGAACCTACAGTAATTGCAAATAATTCTAAAAATGAAACTGCTACATTTACTCCCGTAAGCATATTAACTGCTGGCATAATTGTAATAAAATATTGCCCAATTGCACTTACTAATCCATTTGCACTTTGTAGCATTTTTAAAAAATCTGCTGGATCTAAACTAATATTATTTTGAATAATAATTTGCATTCCCATAACAAGACCAATTGCTACAATACCTATTACTACTTGGAACATATCTTTATTTCTTGCAAATTTACCAAATACCATCAACAGCATAATAAGCAAACATGCAATTATTGCAGGGAATATTGGAAACATTAAAAGTACAAGAACGCTATATACGTAAAACAAAGCTCCAGCAGAAGTAAGCACGCCATATACAACAATAGGGGCAATTGCAATAATAAATTCCGTGACATATTCTGTAATAATTAATGTAATCAACTTTGCTGTTACAATTTGCCATGGTTTGATTGGGAGTGGCAAAATATATGTAATATCCTTTGAAAAGTAGAAAATATTTAAAGCAGAAAAGACCGTTTGAATTATTATAAAAAGTGCAATGACTAATAAAAATACGCCTAAAAACAATGCGGCTTGATTTAGAGGTAATAACATGTTAATCATCTTATAACTAAGAAAACTCAATATAAACATTATATAAGCCGCTATAACAAAAATAATAATGGGAGTAACTATTTTTCTTCCTGTAGAATTAGGGTTTTTTCTATTGTAATTGAATTGGTAGGAATTCCTTAAAAATATTTTAACTTGTGAAAATACTTTATTCATGTTCAGTAAGCTCCAAGAATAGTTCTTCCAAAGATGCATTCTCTTTAAATTTAGATTTCATTTCGTCGTATGTCCCAACGAAAGCTAATCTCCCCTTACTAATAATTCCTACCCTATCACATAATTTTTCTGCAACTTCTAGCACATGCGTTGAAAAAAATACAGAATTTCCATTTTTTGCATGTTCTCTCATTTGTTCTTTTAAGTCATACGAAGACTTTGGATCTAACCCTGTCATAGGTTCATCCAATATCCAATTTTTTGGATTATTCATTAACATACTAGCAATAATTATTTTTTGCCTCATACCATGCGAATAACTTTGCATTTGATTTGACAATACATCATAAATTTCAAATCTTTTTGTTAAATCTTCTATTTTTTGTCTTCTTACATCCCTTGGTATATCATACATATCCGCAATAAAATTTAAATACTCAATTCCTTTTAATCTTAAAAACATATCTGGACTATCTGGTACAAAACCAAATTGTCGTTTTGCCTCTAGAGCATCTTTAGTAATGCTTTTACCATCTAACAGTATATCCCCTTCATCTGGATTTAAAATTCCAGTAATCATGCGAATTGTTGTTGTTTTTCCAGCACCATTTGGACCTAAAAATCCAAAAATCTCTCCATTTTTAATTTCCAAATTCAAGCCATCTACTGATTTCTTCCCTGTTACATACGACTTGCTTACATTTTGAATTTGAATCATATTACCAGCCTCCTTTATAAAATTTCCTTTATTATATCACATATTTACAATGATATAAATATTATTTTATAAATCATTATAACACACTTTAATGAATTATACAAAAAAATATTTATTTTTAAATAATCATAAAACTATTAATATTACTAGCTTTTAAGTAAGTATATGTTTAATAGTGGGAATGTCTTGTGCATATATTTGCTATTAGAAGGGTTTTGAGGAGGCACATGCATGAATACTCGGATATAATCACTTAAATGAAACAGAAGCTAATTCAAACATATATAAAGTTCGGAATATATTGTAGATTATCTCGTGAAGATGAAGAAAAGAAGAATGAGTTTTCAGAAAGCATATTAAATCAAAAAGAATTTTTAACGTCATATTGTATAGAAAATGGCTTTAAAATAACGGATACATACGTTGATGACGGAATAAGTCGGAACAACTTTTGACAGAAAAGATTTCAAACGCATGATTAACGACATTGAAAATAAAAGAATCAATATGGTTGTTACTAAAGATTTATCAAGGCTTGGTAGAGATTACATAGAAACCGGAAATTATTTAGAAAAATATTTTCCTACAAATAAAATTAGATTCATCGCTATAAATGACGGATATGACAGCTTAGATGATGGATATGCCAATGAATTTGCACCGTTTAAGTCAGTTTTTAACGATATGTACGCAAAAGATATTTCTAAAAAAGTAAGAACCGCATTAAAAACAAAACAAATAAAAGGTGAATTTATCGGGACTACTGCTCCATTTGGTTATATAAAAGATGAAGAAGTTAAAGGTCGATTATTACTAGATCCAATTTCTGCAGAATATGTAAAAAAGATTTTTAATTTATATTTAAGCCGGTACATCATTATTATCTATTGCAAATATATTAACGCAGCAACATATACCAACACCATCAGAATACCGAAAAATTTGTAACACTCAAAAATATTTAAAAGGTGTTTGGAATGAGAAAAGTGTTAGATTCATATTAAAAAACGAAGCATATATAGGGCATACCGTACAAAACAAAAAGAAAAAAATAAATTACAAATTAAAAAAACAAATAGATATTCCTCAAAACCAATGGATAAAGGTAGAGAACACCCACGAACCTATAATATCCAAGGAAAACTTTTTCATGGTACAAACAATACTTGCAAAGAAGTCATACATGCCTAAACAAGGGCAAAAACACTTACTCACAGGACTAATGTTTTGTGGAAACTGTGGTGCACCAATAACATTCATGCCACAACACAAAAAAGGAAAGTTCTACACTTGTTGCTCTACTGCAAAAAGATATAAAAAAGAACTTGGTTTATGCAAAATGCAACTTATTCCAGAAGAACTAATTGAAGACTATATTTTCCATCACTTAAAGAAGCTAAGCAAAGAATATGTTGATAAAGAAAAACTAACTAAAAACGCCAATAAAATTGAGTTTAAAAAGGTAATAGACAAGGTTCTTGAGTTTGAAGAAATAGACAGAAACACACTCGCTTTACTAATAGAGAAAATCATAATAAATCTTGATAAATCTATCGAAATTCATTTTAATTTTAGGTCAAGTATGGTATAATATTAGTGGTGATGAAATGGAAAAAAACGATATTTTAGCAGTCCTAAAAGAACAAAAAGAAATGCAGTTACGAGGCAATTTGTATCATACAACACAAATACTATTTGCTTATAACTCTAATCATATAGAAGGTAGCATGTTGACGGAAGAACAAACAAGATACATCTACGAAACAAATACTTTATTAGTCGATGATAATAATCCTAATACAAACGTAGATGATGTTATAGAAGCTCGTACTCACTTTAAGTTAGTAGACTATATGCTAGATGTTGCAAGCGAAACACTTAATGAAAACATGATAAAAGAATGTCAGAAAATACTAAAAACTGGAACTTCTGATGAAAGAAAAGCCTGGTTTAAAGTTGGAGAATATAAAACCCTGCCAAATGAAATAGGCGGAATGTCCACATCTAAGCCAGAAAACGTTTCAAATGACATGCAAAAACTACTAGCATGGTATAATTCATTAGAAACAGTTGGTTTTGAAGATATAATAAAATTTCATTCAGAATTTGAAAAAACACATCCTTTCCAAGATGGAAATGGCAGAGTTGGTCGTATCATCATGTTTAAAGAATGCTTGAAAAATAATATTATTCCATTTATTATATTAGACAAAGACAAAATGTTTTATTACAGAGGACTAAAAGAATATCAAAGCAATGGAGAAAAAGGCTATTTAATAGATACTTGCTTAAATGCACAAGACCAATATAAAGAATTAATTAATAGGTTTTTGAAATAATAAGTAAGAGGTGGTTTTAAAATGAGTGAATTAGAAATTGAAAAAAAAGTTAAAAAAATAGATAACACAATGGCAATAGAAGGTATGCCACTTACAGATGAATTAAAACAAATGGTTCGTAATTGTTTGTTAGGGGTAACAACACCAGAAAAAGAAATCGAAAAACTTAATAAAAAATATAAGGTTAAACATGAGCAATAAATATGACTATTCTTATGAAAGAACAGCGAATTATTGTTACCCTGATTCAACTGTTCTCATAAATAAACTAGACATACATGATGAAACAGAACTATTCAATGCAGAAAGAGAATATGTAACAGTTCGTACACTAATTTTAGAAATCACACCCATTAAAGGAAATTTTGCCTTTGCACATTTAAAAGAAATACATAAACATTTATTTCAAGATATTTACAATTGGGCAGGACAACCTAGAACTTGTAATATTGCTAAGCAGGATTTGTTTTGCTTAGCACAGTACATAGATGGCTATGCTGAAGATGTCTTCTCAAAATTCAAAAAAGAAAATTATTTTTTAAACAAAACCTACGATGAAAAAATAACGGCGTTGGTTGAATTATTTGCAGATATAAATGCTCTACATCCTTTTAGAGAGCGGAAATGGTAGAACTCAAAGAGAGTTTATAGAAATAATAGCAAAAATAAATGGTATAGAATTAGACTTTTCTTATATTTCTGGTGAAACTATGATAATTGCAAGCCATGACAGTATCAATGGAAATTATGATAAATTCATGGAAATGTTTAAAAAATATTCAATGCCACTTTCAAAAGAAGAACAAATTAAAAATATAAAAACATATATACTCGACAAAAACTTAAAAACTACAATGTTAAACTTGCTAAAATAATCCCCCACCTTACCAATCCCACCCCTACCTGGGTAGGTGTGGAATTGGTAGGCGGATGGGATGTATGAATTGCTACCTATTATGGAAAATGGGATAAAAATTGGCGATTGCCAGGGCTTATCCCTGTTTTTTTATTTAAAAATTTGGTAAATAAACGGTTACACCGCCCTTGACATTTTGAAAATTAAGGTTTAAAATGCAATTAGTAGATTTAAGAATTAAACTACCGATTTTCGGTCATAAACTATCAATGAAGTTGGTCCAAAAATTTGGGGCAGACCAATGTTTTATATAATAATTATTATATAAAATATTTAATCGAAGGGTTATAAGGTACAAATAAATGATAAACGTATTAATTGCTGAAAATAATATCTCATATACTAAAACATTAATTACGGCTGTTAACCGCATAAATACATCGGCAAAAGTATATAATATTTCTACTGATGGAGAAGAAACACTTAATTTATTAAACACTGAAGATAATATAGATTTAGTCTTATTAGATTTAAAACTACCAAAATACTCTGGCATAGAAGTATTAAACTTATTATCAGAAAGTAAGAAAAAGAAATATCACGAATCTGTTATAGTTATCTCTAGCAAACTTGATACAGTTTTCAAAATAAAAGATAATGATATGTTATATTCTTATGTAATAAAACCAATTGAACTTTTTGAAATTACTAATAAAATTAACAATTTTGTGCATGACAAACATAACCATACTGATTATAAGATTATAAAAAATAAAATAACACATGAGGTTCAACACTTAGGGTATGACTTATCTTATAATGGCACTAAATATTTAATTGAAAGTATATATTTCGTTATGAGAAAGTATGGTAATGAACATTATATTAGCAATTTAGAAAAAGAAATATATCCCACAATAGCAACGAAATATAACACCACAATACATAATATAAAGTGGAATATTAATAAATCTACTACTTCTATGTATTATCAATGCGAAAAGGAGATATTAAAACAATATTTTAAACTACAAGATGATGTGAAACCTAAAACTCAAACTATTATTTATACTATTATAAACAAAATAGAAAAATAATAATAATTATTACATATCTCCAAAGTCATGAACTTTCCATTTTGATGATTTACTATCTCTAATAAGTATCCACTGCCAATTTGTATAATCATTGTTGGGAGCAAGACTATCTTCACTACCAGGACCTGCATAAAAATTAAAATATAATATAATCACATTGTTTTCTGCGGTTACAACACCTTGAGAAACATACCTTGATATAGCAGTTTCAGAATTCAATTCGTCATTATACCATAATTGTTTTAAATCGCACCCTTTAAATCCTTTAAACTTCTTCATAGCAACTTGCATTGCAGACTCAATTTCTTCTTTACTAAATTTACTAGAATTTCCTATACTAATTTCTACATTATTAGTTTTTCCAGGATTTCCGACCACTTGATATGCAACATAACCAAGAAATGTAACAATAATCAATATAATTATTATCATTATTATAAAAATAATTCTTTTTAAATTTTCTTTCATGAAATCCTCCATTAATAATAAATTTATTTAACAAATTATTATAATATATTTTTCATATCTCAATTTTTATTGTGATTAGTTATATATCGAAAACAGTGATTGATTAATTTTATAGTCAATCACTGTTAAAGTAAAGTTTAAATATTCAATTTATGTCTTTTATTTAATCTTTTTAACTTTATCAGGTATTATAGAATCCAATATTTCATATTTACCATTTGTATTGTTCTTTACTTTAATCGCTTTATATTCATTAGAAGTTAATGTTTCTGTATCAGAATTTGTTATATTTGCATCAGAACTTAATGAACTTGCATCAACTTCTTTTAGACCATATTCATAATATTTAATATTATATCTGCCATAATCTGTATTATAATTTAAATACATTAAATATGTTTTACCTTTTTCAATCTGTACGTTCCCTTGTATCGTATCTGATACATATTGATTCTCTTTTTCCTTTTCAGTCATTTTGTCAAGTCCTATATATTCGATGTATTCTTTTGTTAAACTTTTTTCATACTCACTTAATTTTATCGTTCCACCATTTCTCACAAATAGAATCTGTTTATCTTTTATGTCCCCTTTTAAAACCTTATCGACCTTTAGTTTTCCAATGGTCTGAATCATTGTATAACATTTTTGCACTGGGTTATAATTAATTCCTCCATCCACGGATGTTACTGTTCCTATAATAATATACTCTGCTTCATCAGCAAGTAATTCCTTATCAGAAAAATTCATTGTTGAATCCAATGCAGTAGTATAACTTAAAAATATCTGATTGTCATCAATATTTGTATCCGCTAAAATATCTCCTTTGCTAATATTATTACTCATTTTGACTGTTAACATATAAATTATGAGTATAATTATTACCATTAAAATTAAAGAAATAATTAATATTCTTTTTTTCATATACTCCCATCTCCTTTTATTAATATTTATCTATAATAGATACTCTGTCTAAAACTTGTGGTGTCTGTACAGTTCTTCCAGGATTTCCGTTTGGTGGAGTCATTTGACACATTATACTATTTGGGTTATTACTATTTTCAGTTAACCCATACACATGTCCTATTTCATGAGTCATTGTACCTCTTTTTATCGTATCATTAACATCTAATAAATGATCATTGTTTAATCTGATTTCTGACCAATTCCAATCATTCACATCTGGGTCAAGATAAGTTCCTTTAGTATTACACCATCTAGTAAAAGCTAAGGCTGTAGGGTCATTAAAAAAAGCAGAGGGCTCCCCATAAACATTAAAATTTGTTCCATCAAGTGTTGATGCCCTACTCAACGTTATAGTTGGACTCCAATTAGCAGCTGCACCATTAAATAAGGTAGCAAATGCAGTACTAACACAAGAATTATCTATATAATAAGTTAGACTTTTTGTACCTCCTAAATTTTGATATGTGTGGGTAGGACTTCCAACCACTTGTTTAAAACTCCAAAGTTGGTTGTTATTACTACTACTATATGTTTGTATAATGACATTCCCTGCAGATGTTGAAGTATTTCCTGCTCCTGTGCCATTTGCTGTACCGACAGCAGTTAAAACTAAATTAGTATTAGATTTAAGATTTATAGTAAAATATCCTGTTGTCCTTTCTGTAAGAGTAAAGTATTGACAGTCTGTATCAACTGCAGCACTACTTGTTGCCCATATATCTACGTTACATCCCGATGCAATTGCTCCAGTAGATACCCCGCCTACCCTAAGTACATCAACAACTCTATTAGTTGTATATGAACTAGACATAGTACGTAACCTATATACCCCCGAAGAAACTTGTTCTAATTTAAACATCTGCTCTGTAGAACCATCGTTTGACCATTGTATTACGTTAGTTCCATTTGCATCCGTACCCAGATTAACATTTAAGTTCTTTCCACTACCTTTATTTACTATATTAAACACTTTATTGCTAGCAGGCACGGCTGCAAATACTGATTTAGCAGGTAAAAATGCAAGCATAAATGTTAAACACGCTAAAATAGCCAATGTATATTTTGTTATTTTTTTCATATAATCTCCCTCCTTAATTATATAATACAATTAAACATACAAAAAAGTTTCATTGTATTATATAAATTTTTTAATTAATTTGAATATTTTTTGTGTATATTACACTTAAAACAGCCTATTTTATGAACATGCATAGGCAATCACCTCCAAGTAATACAAAAATTTTTTCCTAAAGATTTGTTTTGTAATTATTTTGTAAAAAAAGATTATCATGTTGTCTAATTTAAATCAACAAACTTTTGCAACCTTTTACACTCTTTTACAATTTCCCCCATAAAATACACTTTTAAAATATTTGTTTTCTTTATAATGGTTTACTATGGCTTTATCTAATTTTACACTTAATCTATATACCTCTTTATCCTGTAAATTATAATTATCACACTGACTTTTTCTTTTTATAGTTTTTTCTAATTTCTTTTTTAGCCTTTTTATGTTATTTTCATAGAACTTTTTACATTATCCCATTTTTATTAGTGCATATAAAAATAGACTTGTATTTGCACCTATAGTAAAAATACTAATAAAAACATTTTTAATTCCTCCAATTAAAATTAAAAAACAAATTGACTTTTTATCTTAATCAATTTGTTTAATATTTTTTATAATAATCTTCTTAATCCAATTTAGAATATGGTTGTAAAAGTTGTAAAGTACTTACCCTTACTATATTTCCGTTGAGATGCAACTGTATATGCGTAAACACAACATTATGCGGGAGTTTCTTTTGATGTTGGGCAAAGACTATCTCAAGCCGAAAGAACTGTAATGAGAAATAAGGCTATAGTCTCTGGTGTTTGGTCTTTTGTGGAACCTGCTTACTTAACCCCTACCTGGGTACACTTTGATAATCGTAGTGGTATTCCAGCATGTCGTACAGGTGGATATCCATTATTAAGAAATGGTAGCAGAGGAATATATGTTCTAGTATTACAAGATGCTTTAAACACTTTAGGATATAGAACTGGTGGGCTAGATGGAATTTTTGGTCCCGCTACTACAAATGCTGTAAGAGCATATCAATCATATAAAAGGCTTGGTGTTGATGGTATAGTCGGATGCAATACCTGGACTGCACTAATGAATGACGTAGTTGGCAAAGGAAGAACTTCTACTACGATTGATTAGATACCAGCAAGAGGCTGTCCTATAATTGTCATTCTTATTAAGGAATAGCTATAGGTGTAAATATCCCACTGTATAAATATCATTACCTACTAAATATTGTGCAAAGTTAACTCCTGCACTTACTTGACTGGCACCATTAACACCGTATTGCCATCCTCAGTTCCAAACATCTCCAGTCGTTGTTAATGCTAAAACAAAACCATAACCCCCATAACCACTACAACTAACTTGCTTAATACTAGGTATACCATTAACTAAATAATGTTGCTTTTACATTCTTTTTTATAGAATCTCTTTCCACTCATAATAACAAAAAGACAATTTTTACCTCATACTCAACTTAACATTCACATTAATATTCCTATTATTTCTATAAACATTCAAATTAACTACATCATTAGGGTTCTTGGTGTAAATATACTCTCTTAAATCGATACTTTTATTAATTACGGTATCATCAATTTTCGTTATTATATCTCCCTCTTTCACTCCAGATACTTTAAGCGGTCCATCTGGTGAAACTTCTGCAACGTACACCCCACTGTCTAATTGCAAATCTGGATTTAAATATGGTATTACCTCTTTATCATATCCAAATAATCCAAGATATGCTTCCGTAAAACTCCCCTGTGCCACGAAACTCGCTATTATCGTTTTTACTACATTCACAGGAACCGCAAATCCAATCCCTTCTGCTGAAGTGATTTTTACCGTATTAATCCCAATCATATTTCCGCTTTCATCAATCAACGGTCCTCCACTATTCCCAGGATTTATTGTTGCATCTGTTTGAATCAAATCCTCCATATATGAAACTTTATCATCTTCTTGTAATTTTATAGTTCTGTCTTTCCCACTAATTATACCTCTTGTAACAGTCCTTTGAAACTCAAATCCAATTGGATTACCTATTGCATAAACTGTTTGTCCAACTTTTATTGTATCTGAATCTGCCAATTTAATATACTTTAAATTTGTCATATTTATTTTTACAATACTTAAATCTAAATCATCATCTGCCCAAACCACCTTACCAGTATATTGTTTTCCATTAGACAAGTTTACATAGCAACTGCTTGACTTATCCCCTGATACATGCCAGTTTGTTAATATGTAACCATTTGCCGATACAATAACGCCAGACCCCAAACCCAACTCTTCTTCACTATTTTGTGTAAAAATTGCACTTCCCAAATTTTTCATTTTAGAAATTCCTACAACCGAATCCGAAACATCTTCTAATATATCCGTTATATCCTTAGGCTTTTCCTGCGTAGTTGCTAAAGTCTTTGTTGTATCTACCTGTTGAACATCATACGGATTAGTACTCCCATCATTAGTTTGAATTCTTATATACATGCCATACAAAGAGATACTAACAACAGCAGTTAAAATTGCTATAAAAAGCAACTCTCCAAACCTTCTATAATTAATCTTCTTTCTTTCATACCTTGACAACATGCGACCTCCAAAATTACTTTTAAATAGAACAAAGTAGTTTCAAGAGGTTAGTATATGTTTTTTTAAAAAAGTCACCGACAGCAATTACGAGGCCCATGGAATCTTCGGAGGCTTGGAGGGACTTTTTTAAAAAACATATACTAACCTCTTGAAACGGATATCCTGTACTATATTAAATAGTATTATGCTAAAATTTTTGAAAAATATGCCAATACCAGTTTAATTTTTTCTTAATCTATGCTATTATATTATTAATTTTGAAAGGACATCTTAATTGATATATGAAAAATTATTATGAAATATTAGAAGTTAACGAGAATGCATCTCAAGATATTATTCATAAAGTATATAAAATTTTAGCCAAAAAATATCATCCAGATCTGCAAACAAAATCTACAGAAATAATTGCTGAAAAGAGCTTTAAAGAACTTGCCGAAGCATACGAAATACTATCTAATGAAGAAAAAAGAAAAAAATATGATGAACAATTAAAATCTTTTAAAGACTCTGAACAAGCTAAAACTGTTCATTTAGAAGATTATGAACAGTTGCGAAATTATTGTATTCAATTAGAAAATGATTTATCTATTTACAAAAAAAACAGTCCCCCATTTAAACAAGTACAAAAACAGGCTTATAGAGATGCATACGTTAATACCATTAAAAACCTAGGCTATAGTGTAAGACACAAACGAACTTTTAAGCAATCACTTAAAAGTTTTATGGTTTGGGTATTAAGTATGGCAATTGTATTTGCAATTGCATATGCTGTTTGGCATGTTCCAGCCTTGAAAGAGAAACTTACATCTACATTTGGTGTATGGAGCTGATTTAAATCTCACTCGTACCATTCAAATTCCCAACTATTAAATTTCACCGTATCCCCTTCTTGAATTCCTAACTTTTTTAGCCTTTCATTTACGCCAAGATTTTTCAAAGACTTATGAAAATAATGCATAGACTCATTATCGGATAAGTTCACTTTAGCAATAAGCTTGTCTATTGCATTTCCAGTTACTACATATATATTATTTTCTTTTTTTACTATTATCTCACTTTTGTCTTCTTTTAACGTGTACACTACTCTTTCTTCTGTTTCAACAATATCTTCTACTGGAATTTCTTTTAACACTTTTGCGACATAATTCATAAGTTCTTTTAAGCCTGTATTTGTTGCTGCTGAAATTTCAAATAATTCCATTCCATTTTGTTTAGCTAATTCTTTTAACCTAGTCAAATTTTCTTTATTTTGCAATACATCAATTTTATTAGCAACAATTATTTGTTTTTTTGTGCTTAACTTAGGACTGTACTTCTTTAACTCTTCATTAATAGTATTAAAATCTTGGACTGGGTCTCTTCCTTCTGTCCCCGCCACATCGATAACATGTAATAATAATCTTGTCCTTTCAATATGTCTTAAAAAAGTTAACCCTAATCCTATACCTTCACTTGCACCTTCGATAACTCCAGGAATATCTGCTAAAACAAAACTACTCCCAAGTTCAGTTTTTACAACGCCTAAATTGGGCTCTAGTGTGGTAAAATGAAAGTTTGCAATCTTAGGTTTTGCTGCACTTACCATAGATAAAATTGTTGATTTTCCAACATTTGGGAATCCTATCAAACCAACATCCGCTATTAGCTTTAATTCTAAAATTATTTCTTTTTCTATCCCGTTTTCGCCATCTTGTGCAAATCTAGGAGCTTGCCTAGTTGAAGTAGAAAAATGTGCGTTTCCTTTACCACCTTTGCCACCTTTTAATACTAATTCTGTTTGACCCTCATGTGATAAATCTACTACAACTTTCCCTGTTTTAGCATCTTTTACAACTGTCCCTAATGGTACTTTTATATATAAATCCTTGCCTGCTTTTCCATAGCAGTTTCCACCACTGCCATTTTCGCCACTTTCCGCTATATACTTTTTATTGTATCTAAAATTAATTAATGTATTAGCATCTGAATCTACTGCAAAATATACATCTCCACCTTTGCCACCATCACCACCGTCTGGTCCGCCATTTGCAACATATTTTTCAGTCCAAAAACTGATAGCCCCGCTACCACCTTTACCAGACTTCACTGATATTTTCGTATAATCTATAAACATTATTTTCTCCCTTTTTAAATTTTATTTGCATCATCTATTGGAACTACTCTTATAGTAAAACCTAGTGGATATAATAGCTTTATTAAAGTACTCACTTGCGGTGAATTCACACATTTCTCAATTCTAGCTATTGCAGATTGCTTAATTCCACTTTTTTTACTTAAATCTCTTTGTGTAAGTTTATTTTTTTTTCGAGCTGCTATTGTTGCCTCTATTATAGCTTCTTGAAGATCTATTTCTAATTGTTGTTCTGGAGTAATGTTTAGCTCTGCTTTTACTTCTTCCCATGTCATGTATGGTCTCTTATCCATCTTTTTCACCTCTTTTTATAAAACTTTCTAAATTCCTTTTTGCTTTTTCTATTTCCCTTTTTGGTGTTTTACGAGTTTTCTTCATAAATATACTCAATAATATAAAACTATTATTATTCCAATATGCAAAAAGTATTCTGTCTCTTAATGGTCTTAGTTCCCATATGTCATCAACAAGATGTTTTATATGTTTTTTTCCCATACTTAATCCATAAGTTGATAGCATATTAATGTATCCTGCCATTTTATTAAATTTTAATCTTGCATCTTTGCTATTCATCTTTTGTAACTGTTTCATATAATTTTTAATTTCGCTTTCACCATTGTTGTCCTCATAAAAAATTATTTTATACATGTTACTCCTTACTAATGTATTATTATGATAGCATATTTGTTATCATAAGTCAACACTTTTTTAAAAATTTTTTTTAATTTGATTACTAGTTAACACTTTAGCCTAAAACTTCCGCCTCTGGAGTATAGTATATATTTTAAAAAGGCTCCTCCAAGCCTCCGAAGACTCCATGGGCCTCAAAGGGCTGTCGTTCACCTTTTTAAAATATATACTATACTCCAGAGGCTACTTTTCTGAAAACTGTTAAATAGTAACTTTAATTTCTCCCTTAAATTAAAAAATAAGAACCGTTTTATCTTTATACAGATAAAACAGCCCCCTATTTATTAATTTTTTATACTATTTACTCATTCTGGATAAACGCTTACTTGTTTTTTATCTCTACCTTTTCTTTCAAATTTTACAATCCCGTTAGATAAAGAAAATAAAGTGTCGTCGCTTCCAATTCCTACATTCTTACCTGGATGCATTTTGGTTCCTCTTTGTCTAACTAATATATTCCCAGCTAATACAAATTGACCATCTGCTCTCTTTACTCCAAGTCTTTTAGACTCACTATCTCTTCCGTTTTTAACACTACCTTGCCCTTTTTTATGAGCCATAAATTTTCACTCCTCTCTCCTCCTCCGAGCAAGTTCCGCATCATTCGCATTTTCGCTTTACTCAAATGCTTATTCACTTCACTGCTCGTCGTCTTCCCAAAAAAGTTTTGTTTCACAAATACTTTTTCGTGATATTTGCTTAACATACTCGTTCATACACTTCAATATATTATTCTATTTTTTCGCATCTTTTTTTGCTGTTGGTGTTGCAGTAGCTTTTGCAGTTGCTGATTTTGTAGTTTCTTTCGTTGCTGGCTTTTCAACTGCTTTGTCAGTTACTTTAGTTACTGCCTTTTCTGCTGGTTTAGCTGCAGTTTCTTTTGCTGCTGATTTTGCAACTTCTGACTTTTTAGCTGTAACTATTGATTCTTTTGAAGTTTCAGCTTCTGCTTTTTTAACTGTAGCTGCTGATTCTTTTGAAGTTTTAGATTCTTCCTTTTTGCTGTTAGGAGTTGTTATTTCTATAATTTCAACTTTTGTATAAGGTTGTCTATGTCCTTGTTTTCTTCTATAGCCTTTTTTAGGTTTCATCTTGTAAACAATTATTTTTTTACCCTTACCATGAGAAATTACTTTTCCTTCAACTTTAATACCTTTTACATAAGGATCTCCAACTTGTACTTTTCCATCTTCACATACTAGAACAACTTTATCAAAAACGTGTTTTTTGTTTTCTTCTACATCTAGTTTTTCGAAAAATACAACATCTCCTTTAGCTACTTTGTATTGTTTCCCACATGCCTCAATTATTGCGTACATCAAGTAGCACCTCCTTCTTCGTATACTCGCTAATCCAAAATTTACAAGGTAATCTATTTATATAGATATTTATGTACCTTGATTAAGCGGATTACAATTACATATTTTACCATAGTTTGTGTGCTGTTGTCAAGACCAAATTTTTTTGAATTTTTTTCGATGTAAGAATTTTTTCTTTGTAGGGGCGACTATCAGTCGTCCGCTCTTCGAAGAATTTGCTTGTTTTTTTATTTTTTATAGGAATTTCTCTGTAGCACAGACGAGCAAT
>WRFS01000012.1 GCA_009778695.1 Oscillospiraceae bacterium | reverse complement strand
CCGCCTCTGGAGTATAGTATAGCTTTTAAAAAGGCTCCTCCAAGCCTCCGAAGACTCCATGGGCCTCAAAGGGCTGTCGTTCACCTTTTTAAAAGCTATACTATACTCCAGAGGCTACTTTGCCGAAAAGTGTTAACCAGTAACCAAAATAATAAGAGTTGTGCCAGAGTTCTTGACAATTAATCAGATAAAATATATTATATATATAAAGTAGATGAAAAGAGGAATTATTTTATGGAAGTTGTTGTAATAACTGGCCTGTCTGGCTCTGGCAAAACCACTGCAATTAAAATTTTTGAAGATATAGGTTATTTTTGTGTAGACAATATGTTACCAGAATTATTCGAACAATTTGTGGACATATATATGCAAAGACAAATTAATCTTAAAAATATAGCAGTTGGAATAGATATACGTTCTGGAGAATCATTTGAAAGCATATTAGATGTTATTTCTAAACCTAAAAGTAATGTAAATTATAAAATATTATTTTTAGATGCAAGTGATGAAATTCTTGTAAAAAGATTCAAAGAAAATAGAAGAACTCATCCTTTAGCTTTAAATAAAAGGCTTATAGATGGTGTAATAGAAGAAAGAGAAAAGCTAAGCATACTAAGAGAAAAAGCGGATTATTTAATTGATACTACCAGGATGTTAACTAAAGATTTAAAAGAAGAAATAACAAGAATATTTTTAAACGCCAAAAAAACAAATAGTTTGTTAATAAATATTTTATCTTTTGGTTTTAAGTATGGTGTTCCAAATGATGTAGATTTAATATTTGATGTTAGATTTTTACCAAATCCATTTTACATAGAAGAACTAAAACAAAAAACTGGAGAAGATAAAGAAGTTCAAGATTATGTGCTAAATTTTGATGATACAAAAATATTTATGGATAAATTATCAGATATGTTGGATTTTTTAATTCCAAATTACATAAAAGAAGGAAAGTCTCAATTGGTAGTTGGAATAGGCTGTACAGGAGGACAACATAGGTCGGTAACAATAGCAATAGAGTTATGCCGTATATTAAAAGATAAAAACTATAATGTGGTTCTACATCATAAAGAATTAATGAGGCAATAAAAAATAGAGTGTGTCCTAGATTACACTCTATTCCTTATTTATTATTGTCCCATTTGCTTCTTTACTTCTTCAGCAAAATTTTCTTCTTTTTTTTCTAAGCCTTCGCCAACTTCAAATCGAATAAATGAAGTAACATTAGCACCAACTTCTTCTAAGTATTTTTCTACAGTTTTATTATCATCCATAACGAAACTTTGTGAAAGTAATGAATATGTTTGATCAAGTTCTGTATTATCCTTAATAAATTTTTCTAATTGGCCTGGTATAATTTTATTCCAAATTGCCTCTGGTTTGCCTTGCTTTTTCAATTCAGCTTCTAAATTAGCTTTTACTTCTGCAATTACTTCTGGTGTTAGTTGAAATCTAGATACATAAGTTGGTACACGAAGTAATGGCTTACCTGTACGCTTGTTATCTTCATTTTGAATTTCAATACTTGCTTTAATAGCTTTAGTTTCATCTTCAACAAATTTTACATCTAACTCTGTATATGATAATACTTGTGGATTCATAGCAGCAATATGCATTGCAAGTCCTTTTGCCACTTCTTCAGACCCTTTAGATAGGTCAACTAAAACTCCTATCTTTCCATTGCCATGTACATAACTTCCTACTAAACCATCTGTTTCAAATCTTTTAAACCTTCTTATAGACATGTTTTCGCCTATTGTTGCAATTTTATCTGTCAATACAGCCTGAATTGTGTTTCCTTCTGATGTGGTTTTTTCTAATAAATCAGCTACATCTTTTGGATTTTGTTTAGCAATTTCCAATGCTACCATTGCAACAAATTTTTGAAAATCTTCATTTTTTGCTACAAAATCAGTTTCTGAATTAACTTCTACTACAACTCCTACCTTCTTATCGTCAGAAACATATGTTGCAACTAATCCTTCCGCTGCAATTCTATCAGCTTTTTTGGCAGCTTTTGCTATCCCTCTTTCTCTTAATAGCTCTACTGCTTTTTCCATGTCTCCATCTGTTTCTGTTAAAACTTTTTTGCAGTCCATCATACCTGCACCTGTCTTTTCCCTTAAATTTTTAACCATATCTGCACTAATCATGTTTTTTCACAAACCCCTTTCTCTCGCATTTTTGCAAGTTTTACTCTAATATATTAAATATAACTTTTATTCTTACTACGTTTCTAAATTTTATTTTTTAGTTTTTGTTACTTTTGCCGTTTTAGTTTTTGCTTCTTTTTTAGGTTTTTCTTCTTCAACTACTTTTTTACTGTCTTCTGAGTCTATTTCAGCTTCTTCTGAAACTTCTTCTGAAGTTTTTTCATCTTCTTTTTTCTCTTCAACTGCCATAACTACATCTTCGATAATTGCATCTTTATCTTCAACAGTTTCAGCCAATATTACAGTAGTTACGTCTTCAGTAGTTTTTTCTACTACTGTTGTAGTTACATCATCAATGGTTTCTGATACTACAGTTGTAGTTGTTACTGCTGGTTCTGATGTTTCATTCAATATCTCGGCCACTTCATCTATTGCTTCACTTATTAACTCTTCTGTTTTTTCTGCATCAGTTTCTTCAACATTCATGGTAATTTGAACGCCTTCTCTACCTTCAATAACAGCATTTGCCATTACATCTGCAATTAATTTTACAGCTCTAATAGCATCGTCATTTCCTGGTATAGGATAATCTAAATCGTCTGGATTACAGTTTGTATCTATTAACCCTATTAATGGTATATTTAATTTTCTAGCTTCTAATATAGCTATTCTTTCCTTTTTTGGATCTACTACAAAAAGAATTCCTGGAATTTTTGTCATGTTTTTAATTCCTCCAAGATTTTTTTCTAGTTTTTCCATCTCATTCTTTAATTTTGCAACTTCTTTTTTAGGTAGTACATCAAATGTACCGTCTTCTTGCATTGTTTCTAATTTTTTAAGTCTTTCAACCCTTGATTTAATAGTATCAAAGTTTGTAAGCATTCCACCTAACCATCTTTGGTCAACATAGTACATACTACATTTTTGTGCTGCTTCCTTTATGCATTCGCTAGCTTGTTTTTTTGTTCCAACAAATAGAACTGTTTTTCCTTCTGCTGCTTGAGTTTTTAAAAACTCATACGCTTCGTCTAATTTTTTTGATGTTTTTTGTAAATCGATAATATGGATTCCGTTTCTAGCTTGAAATATATATTCAGCCATTTTAGGGTCCCATCTTCTTGTTTGGTGTCCAAAATGAACACCTGCTTCTAATAGTTGTTTCATTGCAATTACTGCCATTTTAAAATTCCTCCTTTTATTTGTTTTTAACCTCCATTAGATTTCAACCGCATTAGACAACTTGCAAAATACAAGCACAGACCAATGCTAATCTTAATGTGCGTTTTTTTATAACTTTTAAATTATATCAAATTTTTTTGGAAAACACAAGGGGTCGAAGAAAAAATTTTTTTCTTTTGTTACTAGTTAATGTTTTAGCCTAAAACTTTCGCCTCTGGAGTATAGTATAACTTACTTCTGTTACTAGTTAATGGTTTTTAGAAAATGTAGGGGCGAACATTGTTCGTCCGAGACTAGAGGAATTTGATAAAATTATTGAAAAATGAGATAATTATAGTGCAGGACGAACAATGTTCGCCTCTACATTTTAATGGTTTATGTATAAGCAAAAGGACACTCTATTACAGAATGTCCTTTCGTTGTTCGTTGCAGGGTTACAGGTTTGTCTAAGGCCTGTATTTACTCCAGTCAAAATCTTTAAAGTCATGAGAAAAAAAATACCATTGTTTTTTTTGGTCAGCAGTCATTTTGTGTTCCTTTGCTTTTTTATAAGCAATAAACATCACTTGAGCCGTGTATGGATTTCGGCTTCGATTACAATAATCAACTATACCTTTTTTACAAAGGATTCCGTGTTCATCTAAAATCTCAAAATGCAAATTTTCATCAACTGCTGGTTCAAAGGTTGTTCGCATAGTTGGTTTTATAACCTGCTGGTTACTAAACACATCAAACAACTCGGAATAAGCAAACCTCAAAAACATATTTGCCGAATCTTCCTTCTCTTCTTGACAAACAAACCGATCCACATCCTTATTCCTCGCGATTCTCACTACCTCTTTCCATACATTCCGAAGCCCCTTAATGAATGACATACCGTTTCTCCTTTGCCTAATTTAGGCAATTGAATGAACTATCACTAAACATCTAATTTATGATATTTTATCACGGTTGTCATAATAAGTCAATCCCTTCAATCTACAATCTCCTCATGCACATACCTCTTCCCACGCATGAATGAAGCAATTGCCGCTATAGCCGATAATGCGGCAGAAATATAAAATGCAATATGCAAGCTAGACATAACTGCTGGAGCAATAGCATTTGGGAAGAATGAATTACTCATAAGCGTTTTTTGTGTTGAATCTGGCAAACTTGACATTACTTCTGGACTAATTAAAGAACCCATTGGGTCATAGCCCAAAAATGCTGTAAATAGTGCTGCTGTAGGAGGCATGTTTGAAATTTGCTGTGCTATTGGAGTAGGAACCCCTGCTTTTGTAAGGCTATCATTTAACGTTGCTGGTAAACTACTAGCAAGCCCTATAATCAAAATTGTAAAATATATCGCCATGCTTAAAGCAGCACCCGTATTTTGAAATGTAGCACGCATTCCAGAACAAACGCCTCTTTCTGCTGCTGGAACAGAGTTCATTATAGCACTTGTATTAGGTGCAGCAAACATTCCCATTCCAATTCCAAGCAATAGAAGTATTACAAAAAATCCAGCATATCCAAAATTTACAGGAAGTGTATTTAACAATAAAAATCCTATTATTGATATAACCATGCCACCTGTTGCAAAAAAACGTGCACCATGTTTATCTGAAAGCTTTCCACATAATGGTCCCATTATGAAAAAGCCTCCCATCATAGGTAACATATAAATACCTGACCACAATGGCGTTGACTCAAAGCTATATCCATGTAGCGGAAGCCAAATTCCTTGCAACCAAATAACTAGCATAAATTGTAATCCTCCACGTGCTATAGAAGAAAGAAATAAACTTGTATTTCCGTGCTGCAAATGCACGAATCTTAAATAATTTCAAATTAAACATTGGCATTTCTACTTTAAGTTCAATAAATATGAATGCAACCAAAAGAATAACTCCCAATATTAATCCAATTATAACAAATGGATTTCCCCAGCCCATATTTGCAGAGCCATATGGCATTATGCCTTTTGTAAGTGCTATAAGAAATAATATGAGACCTCCTGCGAAAGTGATATTGCCCGGCCAGTCTATTTTTTCTGTCTTTTTTGGTTTAGATTGTTCTTTTAACATTATGTAAGCCCAAACTGTACCAAAAATACCAATTGGTACACTAATTAAGAAAATTAATCTCCAATCGATAGCTGAAAGTATTCCACCTAAAACTAAACCGATTAATGTTCCTCCAATACCTGCAATTTGGTTAATGCCTAATGCAAAGCCTCGTTCCTTTGAAGTAAAAGCATCTGTAATAATTGCCGCACTGTTTGCCATCAGGAATCCTGCACCAACTCCTTGCAACAATCGAAAGACAATCATAATCACCAGACCATTTTCTCCATTAGCTGGTGTAAAATAAAGTAGTATAGATGCAACTGTAAAGATTGCAAATCCAAGGTTATATAGTCGTACTCGACCAAACATATCTGATAGTCTTCCCAAAGTAACGAGTAATGTTGCGGTTACCACGGTAAATCCCATAAGCATCCAAAGCATGTAGTTTGCTCCTTGCGTTGAAAGTGGGTTAACGTTCATTCCTCTAAATATTGCGGGTAGAGAAATTAAGATAATGTTGCTGTTTATTGATGCCATTAAGGCTCCTAGTGTTGTGTTTGAGAGTGCAACCCATTTGTAATGCACTTTTTTCTTTTCTTCTTTTGTTTGTGTTTTGTTTTCTGAATTTTCAATTTCGTTTTTCATGATTTGTTTCCTTTCTTATATCATTCCCAAAATATTGCCTTCGTCATCCACATCTATCTTTGTTGCCAGTGATTCTTTCGGCAACCCTGGCATTGTCATTACATCTCCACATAAAACTACAATAAATTCTGCACCGTTGTTAACTCGTATATCTGTTACTGTAATTGTAAAGCCAGTTGGTCTTCCCAGTATATCTTTATTATCTGTAAGAGACACTGGTGTTTTAGCAACACAAATCGGATAATTGGAATTTTTTATTTTTGCAAGTTTTTCTTCTGCCGACGGTAAATATGTTACACCATCTGCACCATAAATGTTTTTAGCAATTGTTTCTATTTTTTCTTTTGGAGTTAAGCTTTCATCGTATAAAAACTTAAAATTGGTTGGTTTTTCGCATAACTGAGTAACTTTTTGGGCTAAATCTACTGAACCTGCCGACCCTTCTAGGTGTGCGGTTGAAAGCGAATATTCTACTTCATATTTTTTACATATTTCAACTATTACATCAATTTCACTTTTTGTATCTGCTTCAAATTTATTTATACATACAATCATTGGTACTCCAAACGATTTTACGTTTTCAATATGTTTTTCTAAATTTACAACACCACGTTTTAGGGCTTCAACATCTTCTTGTTTTAAATTTTTACATCCCCCATTATATTTCAATGCTTTAATCGTGGCAACCAAAACGACACAGTTTGGCTTTAATTCGGCTTTTCTGCATTTTATATCCATGAATTTTTCTGCACCTAAGTCTGAGCCAAATCCTGCCTCCGTAACGCAGTAATCTCCTAGCTTTAGTGCCATTTTTGTAGCAATTATAGAATTGCAGCCATGAGCAATATTGGCAAATGGTCCACCATGAATTAGGCATGGTGTATGTTCTGTTGTTTGAACCAAATTTGGATTAATTGCATCCTTCAATAATGCTGCCATAGCACCTTGTACGTTTAAGTCTTTAACAAATACTTCTTCATCTTTACTGTTATAACCCACAACAATATTGCCTAGTCTATTTTTCAAATCAATCAAATTCTCACTTAGGCAAAATACAGCCATAATTTCGCTTGCAACAGTTATGTTAAATTTTTCATCTCTATATGTATTTTTACCAGTTTTAATTTTCACATTTCTTAATGCTCTATCGTTCATATCTAGACATCTGTTGAAAGTAATTTTTTGTATATCAAGCTCGTTCCCTTGAAAAATATGATTGTCTATTACCGCTGCTAATAAATTATTAGCTGAAGTTATTGCATGAAAATCTCCATTAAAGTGAAGATTAATGTCTTCCATCGGTAAAACTTGCGAATATCCGCCACCAGTTGCCCCTCCTTTTATTCCAAAGACTGGACCGAGCGATGGTTCTCTTAGTGCAAGTATAGCGTTTTTATTTAACTTGTTTAAGGCAAGGGCTAAACCTATTGACATTGTGGTTTTTCCTTCCCCTGTTGGTGTGGGATTTATTGAAGTAACTAGAATTAATTTTCCGTTTTCTTTATTTTTTAATTTTTTGAAAATCTTGTTATCAATTTTTGCTTTATATTTTCCATATTGGTGTATGTATTCCTCGTCTATGTTTAATTTTTCTACTATTTTTTGAATATTTTCTAATTTAATTTTTTTAGCTATTTCTATATCAGTTAGCATGTTTTCCTCCTTATTATTGTACTAATTATTTCCTAATAACCAATTTTTTAAATTAATCTGCTTTACGCCTTCGTGATTACCTTCAAAATCATCAAGCGTTATTAAAAATTTTTGGTATTCGTCCTTTGTTTTACGTAACGGAGTAAGTTCACGTTTTAAAACATCATTATCTAAAACAGTTGTTGATACTTGATAATATTCTTTTGTATTTAATTTTGTTGCAACAAAGTCTATTTCTAAATCATCAACTTTACCTATATTAACTCTATAACCACGCCTTAACAATTCCAAAAATACAATGTTTTCTATTTGATGCCCTACATCTAAGTTTTCTGATGAAAGAAGAACATTTCTTAACCCAGTATCTACCACATAATATTTACTATTTGTTTTTAATACAGTTTTTCCTTTAACATTATATCTATCTACTTTATAAAACAGAAAACTATCACAAAGTGCTTTAATATATTTGTCTACCGTTTTTTGTAATATTGGTCGTCCACCTTTAACTACTTCCTTTGTTACATTGCTTGTAGAAATAAAACTGCCTACATTTCCTGCAAGAAATTTTGTTATTTTTTCTAAAATTGTTATATCGCTTATTCCATTGCGTTTTGTAACATCTTTTACTAAAATAGTATTATAAATGCCGAGTAATATTTGGTCATATGCCTGTACATCAAATTCAGTTTTAGTTAAGATTGGAAATGCTCCATAATTTAGATATCTATTAAATAATTCTGATTTTTCTAAATTAGGAAATGCCGTTTTAAACTCTTTAAAAGAAAGCGGTAGCATTTTTATTTCTACATATCTGCCTGTAAGAAGTGTTGCAAGTTCTCTTGAAAGCATATCTGCATTTGAGCCTGTAATATATACATCTGTATTTTTTTTAACATAAAGACTATCAATTGCTTTTTCGAAATTTTCACACATTTGCACTTCATCTATAAAAAAATACGTTGTTTTTTCTTTCAATATTTGTGAAATTAAGAAATCATATAATGCTTTTTCATCTAGTAAATGCTCATTTTCCTTTTCTTCCAAATTAATTGCTACTATTTGATTATCTTCAACTCCAGTAGATTTTAAATATTCAATATACAAATCAAATAATGTAGATTTTCCGCATCGTCTAACACCAGTTACAACCTTTATTAAGTCAACATCCCTAAATTTTTTTAAATTTTCTAAATATTCATATCTATCAATTAAATTTAACATTTTACACCTCATGAAAGTAGTATAACAAAAAAGTTTTAAAATTGTCAAGTTTTTTGTCTTAAGGAACAAAAAGTTTTAAAAAACAAAAGTTTTTATTCCATTTCTTCTGACATGTTACCAACTGTCTCCTAAATTAATTATATGTATTTTATCATAAAACATCAAATTTTACTACTATTTTTTTTTATTTTCCCGCTGTATAGCCTGTTGAAAAGGCGATTTGCAGATTAAATCCGCCTGTTAGTGCATCTAAATCCATTACTTCACCAGCAAAAAATAATCCTTTTACAAGTTTAGATTCTAGTGTTTTTGGATTAATTTCTTTTACATCTACTCCCCCACATGTTATAATTGCGGTTTCTATTGGCATTAGAGCATTTATATTCACTTTGAAGTTTTTTAGTAATTTTATTAAAGTTTCTCTTTCCATTTTTGTTATTTGATTTACTTTTTTATCGACTGGGATATTTGATAACTCTATAATTATTGGTATTAACTTTTGAGGAAGCAATTCACTTAAACTATTTTTGAACTCTCTATTAATATTTTTTTCAAAGTCCCTACATAACCTCTTGTCTAGTACATCTTCTGTCAATGCCGGTTTTAAATCAATTGTTATATAAACCTTATTATTTTTTAGCTTAGTTTCCAAATTATCTAACCTATTTATTTTGCTACTTGCAGATAAAATAATTGGTCCTGTTACTCCAAAATGTGAAAATAGCATTTCGCCAAAGTCTGTATAGATGCATTTGTTTTCATCAAACACTTTTATTTCAACATTTTTCAATGTTAATCCTTGTAAATTTTTGCATAATTTATCGTTACTTTTTAATCCAACTAATCCGCCTTTTGGCTCTACAATTTTATGCCCTAATGATTTTGCTAAGCTATAGCCATCACCCGTGCTACCAGTTCCTGGGTAGCTTTTTCCTCCTGTGGCTATTATGCATTTATCACATGAGATTTCTGTTTTGTTGTTTCCGACCTTCGACCTCTGTAATAACGCTCACTGATGTTATTTTCTGCTCGCCGTGTGGTTTCGGGCGAACAATGTTCGCCCCTACATCTGACATTCGCTCACCGCATGGTTTCGGGCGAACAATGTTCGCCCCTACATCTGACATTCGCTCACCGTATGGTTTCGGACGAACAATGTTCGCCCCTACATTCGATATTTGCTCGCCGTATAGTCTCGGATGAACAATGTTCGCCCCTACATGCTCCGTAGATTAATTTTTTCTACAGACGTATTATACATTATTTTTACATTAGATTTTTCTAATTCCTTTTTCAATGAATTAACTAGTTCGCTGGCATTATCGCTTTTTAAAAAGAATCTATTTCCTCGTTCAAGTTTGGTTTCAATTCCTAAGTTATTAAAAAACTCTAATGTGTCTGTATTGCTGAAATTATTAAAACTGCTGTACATAAATTTACTGTTTACACATATGTTTTTTTGAAAAAAATCAAAATCACCGTTGAATGTCAGGTTACACCTGCCTTTCCCAGTTATTTTCATTTTTTTACCTAACTCATTATTTTTCTCAATTAATGTTACATTATGTCCTTGTTTGACTGATGTAAGTGCCGCAATACATCCTGCTGCTCCACCGCCTATTATAACTACATTCATTATTTTTCGTTCCCCTATTTCAATAATTGTTACTATTTTACTAGTTCT
This sequence comes from Oscillospiraceae bacterium, assembly GCA_009778695.1. GTDB lineage: Bacteria > Bacillota > Clostridia > TANB77 > CAG-508 > WRFS01. Next base: position 41,103 of record WRFS01000012.1, on the reverse strand, counting down.
TCTTCCTTTGTTTTCTCTTTAGAATTATTCATAGTTAATTCTTTTATGTATGCATATTTTGTATCTTCATAATTTAAGTACTGATTTAATAATTCATTACAATATTTTGATAATTCACTTGCTCTTCCTTGCTGATGTTCTCCATAAATAAAAGGATTTACATATCTTTTTTTGCATTCTAATGATATGCTATAAACATCATTAACTGGAGAGTCACTTCTGCCAATATTGGTCAAGTTCATAAATACATCTAGCATCTCAACAAGTTTATTATTATTGGAATTTTTTATCAAATTTAATATTTCATTTTCTGATAATTTATACAAATCTTCAAATTTAAAAAGTTTATAATTTGTTGCCTGTTTTAAAATATCTCCTACTAAATACATATATATTTTGTCCTCATTTTTTTGCATAGAAATGCTATATTCAAGAATACCTTCAAAAAATTTTTCACAACTATTAATGTTTTTAAATGATATTTCTTGTTCCTGATTTTCATTATATCCTACAATAATATCATCGTAAAAACTTTCTATATCAGATAATTCCCAAGTTTTCCTCCATACTAAACATGTCGATAAAACGCCTTCTAATCTATCTACACATAATTTTGGTTTTTTATTTTCAACAATAGGAAAGTTCTTAATGTTTTTAAAAATATTAATATCAATGTTATCATTTTTTAATAATTGTAATGTTGGCACATCGTTATTAATAACATCATATATATTTTTTTCAGCTGATTCCTGAGTTTCTATATCTTGTAACATATAATCTACACAATGGCTAAAAGCAGGCGTTCCACAATCGTGGAACAATGCTAATAAAGTTTGATTTTCATCCTTTGTTAAATGCCAAGCTATACATGCACAGGCAATGCTGTGGTCTAATCTTGAATACCAATATTTCACGTCGAAAAATTCTAATTTGGTGTAATCACAACCACAAAAATGCCCAACGCCACTTAATCGCTTTAGGACAGGTGAATCTATATATTTAAGAATGAATTCTGGAAAATTGTTTTTACATAGTAGACTAAAATATTTATTTAATTCTTCATTATTACTGATTACAGGCGATTGCATTTTTATATTCCATCCTTTATATTAATTTAATTATTATTCTGCTCGAATCTCCACGAATCCTTGCACATATCCTCCAAAGTCTTAGTCGTCACCCAACCTAACTCTGTTCGTGCTTTTGTTGCATCTGCATAACAAACGGCAATATCCCCTGGTCTTCGACTAACTATCTTATAATTAATCTTCAAATTATTTACTTTTTCAAATGCATTAATAATATCCAAAACACTGTAGCCTACGCCAGTTCCTAAATTATATATAAAGACTCCGCTAGTGTTTTTAATTTTTTCTAATGATTTAACATGACCTAATGCCAAGTCTACAACATGGATATAATCTCTTATTCCAGTCCCATCTGGTGTATCGTAATCATTACCAAATACTGACAAACACTCTAGTTTACCTGCTGCAACTTTATTTATATATGGCATTAAATTATTTGGTATTCCATTTGGGTTTTCTCCAATCAATCCACTTTCATGTGCTCCAATTGGATTAAAATATCTTAAAAGAACTACACTCCATGTTTTATCTGATTCGTATAAATCTTTTAAAATGTATTCAATCATTTCTTTTGTTCTGCCATAAACATTAAATGCAGATACTTTCATATTTTCTGTAATTGGTAATTTTTCTGAAATTCCATACACTGTTGCTGAGGAACTAAAAATTATTTTCTTAACATTATTTTCCTTCATAACTTCTAATAAACAAATTGTTCCATTTACATTATTATCGTAATATTCCAATGGCTTTTCAGTGGACTCCCCTACCGCTTTTAATCCAGCAAAATGAATAACTTCTTCCACATTATTTTCTTTAAAAATTTTATCTATCCCTTCTTTATCTCGTATGTCTGCATTATATACTTTTACATCTTTTCCTGTTATTTTTTTTACATTTTCAATGCTTGACATTTTACTATTTGAAAAATTATCTACAATTACTATTTCTTTATCTAAATTTAATAATTCTACAGCCGTATGGCTTCCAATATATCCCGCTCCGCCTGTTAACAATACTGACATAAAATTCTGACCTCCGATTTCCGATTTCTGACCTCCAAATTAGTATATCATATAAAATAATTGTATACAAGAAAATTTTGGAGGAATAATAAAAATACGACTACTAGTTAACACTTTAGCCTAAAATTTCCGCCTCTGGAGTATAGTATAGCTTTTAAAAAGGCTCCTCCAGGTCAAGGGGTAATCCGTATGCCTCAAAGGGCTGTCGTTCACCTTTTTAAAAGCTATACTATACTCCAAAGGCTAATTTGCTGAAAGGTGTTAATTAGCAACAAAACATGGTTACTAATCAAAATTTTTCCGCAAAGTAGCTTGGGGTTGTTAGTATATATTTTTAAAAAGCGTACGACAGCCCTTTGAGGCCCACTTAAGTCTTCGGAGGCTTGGAGGAGCTTTTTAAAAATATATACTAACAACCCCAAGCGGATATTTTAGTAAAACCCATTAATTTAGTAACAAAATACGAAGGGAACGATTAAAAATTATGAAAAATTCAACAATAACCAAAATTATAACAATCATTGGACTAGCCTTATTATTCACATCAATAATAATGATTATTTGGATAAACGCCCCAATAACAAGTAGATCCAGAGTTATTTCATTATTACAAAAAACTACAACAAGCAATAATTTATATGCGAAAATGACCACTTTATCAGATAATAGTAATAATGTAACCGAAAGCGAGTTCTTTAAAAAAGATAATCTACAATTAATGAAAATTAATAGTCCAATTGTAAACGAAACAATTTGCACTAACACTAGTAACAACGAAATTATACGAATTGATAATTCAAGTTTAATTGCAGTTAAAACAAATCCAGCGAATATGGAAAAAACAGTTAATTATGAATATGTGCCAAGCTATATCATGGATACAAATACATCCTTTAAGTACATCACTCAGGAAAACTTCAACAATGTAAAATGTGTTGTTGCAGAATTTGCATATACCGATTCATCAACAGGTTCTGCCATTACACACAAATTATGGATTGATAGAAATGATGGTACTGTACAAAAAGACGAACGTACAGAAATTAATCCAGCTAATCAAACTATTAAATCAGTAACAACTTATGAAACCGAATTTGGAGTGGTAAATCAATCTGAAGTTGCAACTCCAGATTTAAGTAATTATACTTTAGCCAGATATTAAATTATTACTAATTAATGGTTTTGTGATAAACTAGCTTTCGGTGGTTAGTATACTTAAAGTACGTAGAATAGCACGAGTGGTAGGTATATCTTTTTAAAAAACTGCCCGACAGCCCTTTGAGGCATACGGATTACCCCTTGACCTGGAGGGAGTTTTTTAAAAAGATATACCTACCACGGGAGCGGAATATTGTAGGCAATTTCTTATGGAAAGTACAACATATACTAACCACCGAAAGCGGACACTTCATAGAAAAACTTTAGCCAGATATTAAATTATTATAATTTTATTATTCTTTTTTAGCCATTTATCTATTTCCGAATAATTAGGTATGTATTTTTTAACTAAATCATAAAAATCTTTGCTGTGATTTGCATGTACTATATGGCACAGTTCATGCACCATTATTGCATCAGCTACAATTTTGGGCAACATTATAAGCCTGCTACTAAAACGTATTGCCTTTGTTTTTTTAACACAACTTCCATACCTAGTTTTTGCATCCCTTACAGTAAAAGTGTTATATTTTATCCCTGTAACTTTGCTCCAATATGGCAATCTCTCTTGTACTAAAACCTTTGTATTAATTTTAAATAATTCCTTTATTCCTTTATCTATTGTATACTTTATATCTTCTTCTACGCCGTTTGGTACTACTATATTAATTTGTTTCTCATCTTCTTTTATTTTTATGCGAATTTGTTTAGTTTCACTTATTTCTCGCACTACCTCAAATTCTTCACCTTTGTAAAAAATTTTTTCTCCTGTTTGCCAATGCTTTCTGTTATCACTACTATTTTTTATACCCTTTAAATATGCATTATAAATGAAATCCTCATTTTTCTTTATAATTGGAGCTAGGTTTTTATTACTAAATCTATTCGGCTTGGTTATTATTATTTTGTTATTTTTGAAAAATATTTTTACCGATTTTGAAGTTTTATAACTCTTTATCACTATTGGTATTTGTATGTCTTTTATTATAATATATTCACCGTTCATTTATTTTTTACCTCTTGAAATTTTATTTATTTTATCATAAAACCAATGTAATTGACAATATTAACAAAAACATGTATAATAATAGCAAATGTTTTATGGTCTCTCACCAACAATTGTTGCAGTGAGAAAGTGGGCTAATTCAATAATAGGATGACTGCTATGCATAATACAATTGAAGATATTCTATGGAAACGGCTTTTATTGACAGAAAAAAGATTTATTGATTTGAATCAACAATTAACCACTTGGATGTCCAAATTTTATGAGAATCACTCATTTATACATCCAGTTCAATGTATGAAAATTATTCAAGATATTAATTTACAACATTGGTATATTAAAACTCAGTATAACGATGGATGTTACAATAATTCTGATTATGTCAAAGCAAAAGCTGAAACAGTTTTGAGAATGGGAGAGCAACTATTAACAACCCTTGACACATATATGAGTCTTATTGCCCCATATATGATGGATAACTATAATCCTAATTCTAATTAGTTGATTTTTAAAAATACTGGCTCTAAATTTTAGAGCCAGTATTTTTTATATAGAAATCAACTACAATGGTCCGCTACCGTGGTGGGTATATATTTTTAAAAAACTCCCTCCAAGCCTCCGAAGACTCCATGGGCCTCAAAGGGCTGTCGGGCAGTTTTTTAAAAATATATACCTACCACTCACGCTACTCTACATTCTATAGTAACCCAATTTATAAAATTACTCCTTTCACATTTGAAAGAATAACTTTACTTTCTGGAAATGTGGGTATTCTTGCTAAACTATAACTAAAATCTTGTTCTGGAAACTGATATTTTATATTGTTCACAAGAAAGTCTAATGTTGTTTTCATAAGCGTAGTTGTAATTCCTTCCCCTGGGCAACGATGCCCTGTTGCAGGATCACTTCCCCCTTGAGGAATAAAAGTAAACATATTTCCATCCCAGTTTTTAAAACGTTCCGGCTCAAAAGTAAATGGTTCATTCCATATTTTAGAATCATGATTAATGCCATATACATCAAGTAATACAAGAGTTTCCTTGGTAAAATCACAATTATTCCAATTAAAATCTTTTTTAACCCTAGCTCCAACAAACGGTGTAAATGGGAAAAAGCGTCTAACCTCTTGCACAAACATTTCAAAATATTCTTCATTGCTATGAATTAAAAATTGTCTATCATGTGGATTATCGTGAAGTGCCACTATCATAAATGCGATATAGGTAGAAATTGCAACAATTGGACGAATTATATTAATTAGTTCAATCGCAGCCATTTTTTCATCTAGCATATTTCCGTCTAAGTCTCTGTAAAAGGCAAATGCATGTAATGCTGTATCTTCTTGCACATTTAATTTTCCTAAACGAACATTAGAAATTATTCCCTGTATCCAATCTTCAGCACGAGTTCTGGCTTTTTTACCACTCCAGTAGCGAAGTCCAACTCCGCCAAATCCATCAATCATTGCAGCAAAATCGTTAGCTCTATCTTCGATTTCCGAATCTGCCAAAGGAACTCCTGCCCACTCACATGCAACTTGACACAGTTTGTTTTTTGCTTCATCAAAAAGTACAATTTGCTGCGAATTCTCCCAAACACTAATAGAATTCATTAATTTCTCCATCATTAATGTGGAAAGTTTTTCTTGATTAAGCTTACCCGTTAACGACATAAATAAATGTTTTCGATGAAGATGGGCTTCTCCATCCATGCCTTGTATTGCGTTTTCTCCAAAGAGAGTTTTTTGTACACGTTTTGGTGCGGTATTTTTCCTTTCAAAATTATTTGAATCATAAAAGATTTTTGCCGCCTCTTCACCAGTCATACAAATAACTTCTTCTCCTAAAAGATGAGTCTTAAATATATCTGTTTTAAGTTCATCACACCTATTTTTTATAAACATATATCCTTCTTGCTTAAGTGCTAATGTGCTATCTATGGTTTTCTCATGAGGAATTTTTTCATTTTCCGTATTAGACATAAATCATTTCTCCTTTTTTACATAGTATTTGTAAAATTGGAAAATTTATACAGGGTTATTGTTGAGTATATAAACCGTAGTTGTCGTCTGTCGCAAAATTAGAGCACAATTGTACTAAATTAGTAATAAGTTCATCTTTTGATGTGCCATAACTATATTGCCTGTTTAAATCGAATACATCTTGAAAATATCCAGGTTCAACCTTATTTCCGTTTAGGTCAAGAAGCTCATAATTAATATTTTGTGCTTCTGTGTATGTTGATGGTTTAGTCATATTTACTGGCAAATTTTCGGTCTCAAAAGTATCTTGAATTGTATTGTATTCTACTTCCGTTCCTTGCACATTGCCACAGATACAAAGATTAATTTCTGGCAATGGTAAAATAATATCATATCCATCTATTATTTTCTGAAAATTGCTATCTATAACAAAACATTTATTATTTTCATCTTCAACAATATATCTATCTTCTGAGATACGACCTATTGCTTTATATTTTTGAAAAGTATTGTTTCTATAATTTATTATAGATTCACAATTTTGATTATAATCCTGTAATAATATCAAGCTATCTGTAACATCTAAAATTCTATAATTTCCTTCTATTGTATGTTTTGTTCCATCCTGTGAAAACCAACCTTGCTCTCCAATACTTGTACTAAAAAACGGTATTCCTCCATTTGAAAACAAAGAAGTACCTAATACTTCACAATCTAAAGTAATTGTATCATTTGGATTATTTTTATTCACTAATTCGTATTTTTCTGTTGAACCATCATCTGACAGATTTACTACAATATCATATGTATCTGTATAATGATACTTTATAGGATAAACAGAAGTATCTTTATTATATGATTCAAGAGAATTTATTGTATTCATTTCTCGCGACCTAATTTGCATTAATATAAAAAAATATGAATTGGAATTTGAAGGCGAATCCTGAGAAAAAACATAATTTAAATAAGAGAAAGTATCCGTAGAACCGCCTGACTGTATATAATTTAAATGGTTTATATCTGAAGAAATTCCTAAAAGCATATTTGATGCTAAATAATTACCATTAAAAAAAGATTTAAACACAGCAAGTTTTGTTTCATCTTTTGTAATAATTTCTGTCATTCCATTTTCAATAATTAATGCTATACTGTACTTTTTCCCATTATTATCAATTTCATTAAAAGGAGTAGCATAGTCATATTTAAAATCAATTACAACTTTGCCATTTTGATTAACATAACCATATTTTCCATTTCTTTTTACATTAATATAAACATCATTATTGGTATCTTGCAATGTACTCCAAATATTATCATTTGGAATGATTTCGTCTTCATTATATTTATGTTTATATATTACTTTTCCTATCAGCGGATAAATTGAAAAAGCTATAATTAATACAAAACTCAAAGCAATAATGATTATAGAAGTTATGCCAATATATTTTTTTGTTATATTCTCATTTTTTCTTTTAATACCTTGAATGAGTGCTAATATTCCTAATACGATGAACAGTCCACAAAATATGTTAGTCTCGAAAATTTCAAAGCCGTAATCAGAACCGTATAATATCACATACTAGTAATATTGTTGATATGAGGAGCAACAATGCGCAGTTAATTCCAAATTTTCTCTTAATACCTTGAATAATAGCTAATATCACTGATACAATGAACATTCCCAAAAATATGTAACTGCAGAAATTTTCAAATTTGTAATTATAACCATATATATTATAATACATATTAAATATTATCAATATTATTGATATAAAGAGCAATGCGTAGTTAATTCCAAATAACTTGATTTTTCTATTCCTTATAATCATATATAGATTAACAATCCCTGTCAAAGCAATAATTAACGCTAACCCAATCAACAGCCAATATGCAGTCTTTGCTTCATAAAGATTTTGCAAACTAAACTCTCCTATAATTGAATTTTGGCGAATGCTTCCGATATATAGGATTTTCGGTAAATAACTTTACCAATATCATTGTTATTCCAACCATAATATTCGCACATGCTACAATTTTATTTTCCGTTTGTTTCTTCACTTTTTTATCCCCCATTGTTACGATTTATATGTTATATTCATATAATAATTAATTAACTCAAAATATTTGACAAATTTAAAAAATATATGTATAATAAGTGTAGTAAATGGAAAACCACAAACGTGGTTGCCGTTATGTATGTTAAAAACAACATATCGCCGACAAAGACAGATGTGTTGTTTTTTATTGGTTAATTGCTCTTACCTATTATGTATGTTAATACGATAATTAAGGCAACAGCTACAATAGAGACTACCACAAGGGCAGAAAAAGTTAAGACTAATAATTGTATTAATAATTCTTCTATCATAAGCCTCACCTCCTTATTGGAGGCAACCACATCTGCTTATTCCCATTTTCTACATTCATATAATATATGAAATTGTCAAATAAGTCAATAGAATTTTTAAAAAAACTTCATTTCTGGTTAACAGTTTTCAGCAAAGTAGCCTCCTTAAGTATAGTATAGCTTTTAAAAAGGTGAACGACAGCCCTTTGAGGCCCACTTAAGTCTTCGGAGGCTTGGAGGAGCCTTTTTAAAAGCTATACTATACTTAAGGAGGCGGAAGTTTTAGGCTAAAGTGTTAAACAGTAACCAACCGTAACAAGAGATATCCTAAACTTCTTGACTTTTGCAAAAATAAATTATATAATTGCCTAAAATTTAATTGTGGGGGACATTTCTTGGAGGTTATTTATGTTCAAAAATCCCTTTACAATTTTACTAGTTGCCATCGTAGTGTTATTGATTCTTATTTCATGTTTATTTATCCCTATTTTGGCTAATTCCAATTCTAATGCTAATATTAATTTTATTATTTCATCCCAACCCGCTTCTCCGCCTAAAATTGAAACCATAACCCTTACAAGTAATTTTGAATGGCCTGCTCCTGGGTATAAAACAATCACTTGCGGATTTGGTTACAGAGTAGCTCCTGCCACTGGAGCTTCAACTTATCATGGAGGAATCGATATTGCAGCTCCTACTGGTGCAAAGCTAATTGCAACCTTTTCTGGCAAAGTAATTTTTACTGGCTTTGCTGGTGCAAATGGTTACGAAATTCTTATTGAAAATGGTGACTTTACCGCCACATATGGACACGTTTCTCCTAACTACATAGTTAAGAAAAATCAATATGTCGCAAAAGGTGAAGTTATTCGGCAAAGTAGGTCCTTTTAACATATATACCGTGCCTAATAACCCATTCAAAGATTCATTTGGAAATCCAACAAATGGAGCAACAACTGGACCACACCTGCATTTTGCCATAAAAAAGAAAGGGCAAGCTATTAACCCTTTAAATTATTTATAACTGTCATTCTGAGATTTTCTACAATGCCTAACTCTCGAAGAATCTAACAATTGTAAAAGATTCTTCGTAAGATAGACTCTGTAGTAACGCTCAGAATGACATCAAATTATAGCATATCATCCTCTTCACAATGGCAATCACCCGTACATCCTGAACAACCGCAATCACTATCATCTTCATCCCAATCTAACTCAATTATATTTTTACATTCTGGGCATTCCATTTCGCCATTATCGTGTAAATTTTCTATTTCTATAAAACAATCATTTGCACAATATGGACAAACTATTCTTAAATCCGATATTTGATCATCCATATAAAAATCTTTCTCAATTTTATCTATACTATTTCCTAACTTTTCAATTTTTTCTTCAAAATATGCTTGTTTATCACATATTGCTCCCATTCTAGCCTCGTATAATTCTCTTAATAAATAAACTTCATTAAAGAAAGACATAAATAAAGTAACCATTTCTGATTTTATATATTCTAAATCTTCCTTATTTTTAATTCTTTCATCTAAGTTTTTTATTATATTCTTATATTGATCTTCTAAATTCATAAACTCTCCTTTAAACTCTTTCCATGTAATAACCAGTACGTGTGTCTATTCTAATAATATTACCTATTTCTATGAATAGTGGTACACTTATTGTCATCCCAGTTTCTACTGTTGCTGGCTTTGTTGCACTAGATGAAGTGTTGCCAGCGAATCCTGGCTCTGTATATGTAACTTCTAATTCAACAAATAAAGGTGGTTCCACTGTAAATATCTTTCCTTTGTATGATAATGTTGAAACATTCATGTTTTCTTTTATGTATTTTAATGTGTCACCTAATTGTTCTTTCGTTAATGCAATTTGTTCATATGTTTCTATATTCATAAAATGATACATTTCTCCGTCATTATATAGATATTGCATTTCTTCTTTTACTATTTCTGCTCCTGCAAATTTTTCTGATGGATTTAAGGTTTTTTCTATAACTGCTCCTGTCATTATATTTTTAATTTTTATCCTTACAAAAGCTGGTCCTTTACCTGGTTTAACATGTTGAAATTCTACTACTCTAAAAACATTATTATCCATTTCAAATGTTATTCCATTTCTTAAATCTCCTGCTAAATAATATGCTGCCATTAATATTTTCCCTCCTAAACTAATAACATTTATTTTACTATATTTTCATTCATTTTGCAATAGGCTTTATATCACAATATAATTTTTCTCTGATTTTGTTAGTTCTATACAGTTATTTTTCTTAACCCAAACCGTATCTTCTATTCTTACTCCAAAGCTTCCTGCCATATATGCACCTGGTTCAATAGCCAATACCATATTTTCTTTTATTGTATGCATATTTTTTGTACCTATAAATGGCATCTCATGGCATTCCAAGCCAATACCGTGACCACACGCATGCAATACGTTGTACCTTTTTAATGAAAAATTGTTTTCTACCATTAATGCTATATCTTTTATTAATTTACCTTCACATAATTCATTAAGCACAAATTTTTGATTCTCTAATACCATATCATAGACTGCTTTAATGTTATTTGGTATATTATCTACAAAAATCGTTCTAGTCATATCTGAGCAATATCCATTATATTTACATCCCATATCAATTAATATAACGTCTCCACTTTGTATTGCTCTACTTGTTGTCATTGCATGTGGTTTTGAAGAATTTGGTCCGAGATGCTACAATTGGCTTAAATGCAACGTCTTCTGCTCCATTTTTTCTAAAAAATGATTCTATTTCAAATCCTATATCTTTTTCTTTTTTACCTTTTTTTATAAATGTTAACAAATGTTCAAAACATTTGTCAGTAATTTCACACGCTTTTCTTATATTTTCAATTTCTTCTTCATCTTTTATTGCTCTTATTTTTTCTATAACATTTTCAGTTTCAACTAAATTATTACATTTATAAGTATATTGTATATTTTGATATTGAGCATATGTTAAATGGTTTTCTTCTATTCCTACATTTTCACAAAACATAAAGAAATTTTCATAATCATCAGGAATATAGTCTCTTACATTGGCAATTATTACTTCATCACTTATTGTAATTGTATTGTTTGCATCTTCAATATATCTACTATCTGTTAAAAATATATTTTCTTTTTTTGTTAAAAGTAACATACCTTCTGCATGTAAATTAGTTAAATACAAAATATTATTGGGGTTTGAAATTATCATACCATCAATGTTTTTTAATTTTAATTTCTCTCTTAAATATTGAATTTTTTGATTCATACAAATAGCTCCTCTTCTTTTTTATTCTGTACTCTGTAAGTTGCTGAGGTGTGGTATATCTTTTTTAAAAACCATCCGACAGCCCTTTGAGGCGTGGGAATACCCGTGAGCTTGGAGGGTGGTTTTTAAAAAAGATATACCACACCTCAGCAACTGGTCTTATGAATACATCCCCAACGTAAATATTTTTAAAAGCGTATCTATTACCATATTATTTGGTACAAATATCACTATAACTGTGGAAACAACTATGAATGGTCCAAAAGGAATATACGAGTCCTTTATTTTCTTTATCTTCCTATATATAATAATTACTATACTGACAACTGCAGCTATTAAAAATGCTAATGCTATAATCACTATAGTATTTATAAGCCCAAAGAATAGTCCCAATGCTCCCATCAATTTAACATCGCCCATTCCCATTGCTTCCTTGCCTGCAATTAATGCTCCTACAACATTTAGTAGTAAGAAAACGCCTCCACCAACTAACATTCCGAAAACTGGATCTAATGCTTGACTGAAGTTTGATACACTTGATATGCCTTGTACAAAACATACTACTAAGCCTACTTCAAATAATGTTAAATTTAATCTGTTTGGTATTATGGTTAGTTTTATATCTATAACAAATACTAAAATCAACATTGGTATAAGTGCTAAATATTTTATAAGCATAAGATTTGAAATAAAATTAGGATTTATTCCAAATATACATAATAGACTTAAATACAATATTGCATTTATAATTCCTAAGTAATAGTATGATGACTTAAAACCAGCCTTATATTCTAAAAATATTTTTTTTGAAAATATTTTTTTATTTTGTGGTAATCTTTCAGCACACCATCCTAAAAATAAACCTATCCCAAAACCAACTACCGCAAAAATGATGTACCATAATATATATATATCGTTTATGTACATGTTTTTTCTCCTTTATTTATTTCAATATGCCTTTCATCATTTTTTCTTCTTTATTATATAACATATTGAATACAATTGTAAATAAAATATTTATACTATGATTTATATTTTTTTAAATATCTGTCTATTATTTTTTGTTCTAATCCTCTTTTTATCCTTGTTGCCCACATTTCATTTTTGCCAACTGGTTTAACAAGTATCGAGTACATTCCGCATTCTATTTGCTCCAATTATATCGGTAAAAATTTGGTCTCCAACTACTGCAATATTTTTTGTTTCTAATTGTAATAATTTTTTTGCTTTCTTAAATCCTGATTTTAATGGTTTTCTTGCAAAATTTATATATCCCAAGTTTAGTTCTTTTGCTGCTTTTGCTACTTTATCAACCTTATTTGTGTTTGAAAGTATACATATTTTTATATTAGACTTCTTTAAATTTTCACACCATTCTTTTACTCCATTTGCCAGGTTCCTATCAAAGTCTATTATAGTGTTGTCTAGGTCTAGGATTAGACCCTTTATGTTGTTTTTGTTTAACATTTCCAGGGTTATTTCTGTTATTGAATTTAAGTATAGGTTTGGATATAACATGATTTTTCCTCTTTTCCAGCAAAATTGCACAAGACTGCCTCTAAGCCAATTTCCAAGTCTATATTCCCCACCTTACTTCTTTCATCTAACTCTATTAGATGGTTAAGAAATATTCTTAATTGTTTTTCTGAAAAGTATTTTGCTTGGGTTTTATATTTATTTATTAAAAACATTTGGTTTGGTTTTAATTCTAACACATTTGCCACATTAATTCCACTATTTTGTGCTAATTTGACTAAATATATTTTTTTGAAATTTCTATATAACATTATTAAAATCATTTGTATAGGCTCTTTTAAATATAGCAAATCATGCAATGTTTCTAATGATTTATTTATGTTTTTATTACCTAAGTAATTAATTAAATCAAAAACTACGCTGTCTATTGCTGGTGTTGCAAGTGTTTCAACATCTTTTGTAGTTATTGTTCCACCATCGCCTACATATTCAATTAATTTTCGTATTTCGTTTATTAAAACTTGCATTGATGTTCCAGAAACTTCTATTAATTTATTTAATGTTTTTTCATCTATGTTTACTTTATATAACGCAGTTATTTTCTTTAGCCTTTTTATTATTGAAATCGGTTTTAGTTTTTCAAAGTTGCATATAGCTCCATGTTTTTCTACTGTTTCCAGTAGTTTTATTTTGTCTGCATTTTCATCTATTATTAGTAAAATTACCGTATCTTTTATTTGGTTTATGTTTGTTTCTATATAATTTTGTAGGTCTTCTTGCAAAAATGAAATATTTGTTTTTTTAGTTTTTGCTTCTTTTTTTAATATACCTGTTTTTTTTAAAATTATTAATTTTTTTTCATAGCCAAATGATGGCGTTTCAAGTTCGCTTATTACGTTTGATACGCTGTTTTCATCTAAAACAACGTAGTTAATTCCATCTATTATTTGACCAAATATTTTTTTTATTTTGTTAACACAGTTTTCAAGCAGATATTGTTCTTCTCCGTAAAATGCATATATTGGTCTTAGTGTTTTTGTTTCCAGCTCTTGTTCTAGTTTTTCTAATTGCATGATAGGCTCCTTCTATAGTTGATTCTTAATATAATCAAACCTTTTCTTATGACTTATAATTTTTCTGCGAATTTACAAGAATGTGCATGACAAATTGCTGCGGCGATGCTGTCTGTTGTGTCGTCAAGCTTTGGCAGGTTATCTATATTCAATATAGTCTTAATCATTCTTTGTACTTGGGTTTTGTCCGCTCTTCCATAGCCTACAACCGCCTGTTTTATTTGTAGTGGGGTGTATTCAAACGTGGCAATATTCCTTTTGCAACCAACAATTAACACAACTCCTCTTGCCTCTGCTACTTGAATTGCAGTTTTTGTATTTTGATTGAAAAATAGTTCTTCCACTGAAATTGCATCAGGCTTATATTCTTCAATAATCATATTTAAGTCGTCGAAAATTTTTGTAAGCCTTAATGGGAATGATACTCCAGCTTTTGTGGTAATTGCACCACTTGTGATTAATGAAAATTTATTTCCTATGTAATCAACTATACTATATCCTGTTATGGCAAAACCTGGGTCAATACCTAGTATTCGCATGCGTTTTAAGCTCCTTATTCTACATCATATATATTTTTAGCATATTTTAATAAAAAATTTGACAAATCAAAAAAAATTTAGAAATCCCCATGCTACTTTATTTCAAAGTCTTTTTCTTCCCTATTGCAAATTTTTTGTAGTTCTTGAATAACAACTAATGCTTCTCTTGCAAAATATTTATTTCTAGGATTTTCAGTTCTATTATTTAATATTAAACTAGAGGCATTATTTATATCTACTAAAAAAGTAATGAAATTACCACTCTTTTCAGATTCAGTTAAAGAAATCTTTTCGCTGTTAATACTATAATTATTCAGTTCTATTAAATAATAATATGTAGTACTTACTCTATCTACATTGCAATTACTCTTTCTATCAGGATAATTTTTTATTAATTGTTTAACTACTATACTTGGTTTTTTATTTTCTAAAAATATTTCTATTCCTAACTCTTGTTTTATCTCTCTTTTTAAAGCATCTTCCTTAAGTTCTCCATCTTCAATTCCACCGCCAGGGAATAAATAAACTCCATTATAATTTGCTAATATTATCTTATTTTTAGAGCTAATCAAAACAGCCCTAATCTTTGTTTGTTTTTTAATAATTTTATCTTCTACCAAATTATCATCATTATAAATAATTTCTTTCACTTAGTTTTTTACTCCTTTACCACTACCCTCAGCAATTCTGCCACACTCCAAGCTTGTGCCAACGCACCTCTTTGTGTATACGGTGCTTTTGAATCAAATACTTCTGGCACTTGCCCGATACATCCATTTTTTAATGTTTCTGTGTAAAATGTTTTTACCAAATCTTCCACAAATTTTGTGTGTTGCTCTTTCAACTCTTTTTTGGTTTTTACATCCTTTTCATACTTAATAACATTTTTAAATGCATCGTTATACATTCCTAACAACCATACCCATGTAGGTCCTTGATGGTATGACATGTCTCTTCTAAAGCTGTCTCCCTCATATGTTTCTACATAATCCTTTTCACCTTTGGCTAAGGTTTTTAAGCCACATGGTTTTAATAATTTTTGTGTAACTGTATCAAATATGGTTTTTATTAGGTCAATGTTCGAATCGTCCAAATAGGCGATGGAATCATGGGTATTTGGGCGAACGCAGTTCGCCCCTACAGCTAATATTGGGTGTGTTAGTGCTAATGCAAATATTTGATTAGGTCGTATCTTGCTGTCGCCCAACACATCGTATAGGCATTTTTTCTTCTTATTATAAAACTTTTCTACAAATGATGTTTTTGTTTTCTTTGAAATTTCAACAAGCTTAGCCTTTTCTTCATCTCCGAATTTAATTGATAAATCTTCCATAATTTTCAGTGCATTATACCAAAGTGCATTAATTTCAACAGCTTTGCCATTTCTAGGTGTTACAACGTAGTTCCCAATTTTTGCATCCATCCATGTATTTTGTGTAAACTCTGTTCCACTTACTAAAAGCCCGTCTTCATCTAAATAAATATTGTTGTCGTCAAAAGTTATTCCGTTGGTGTAATTTTCTATTATTATTTTTAATGAAGGATATATTTTTTCTTTGATAAATTTGTAATCTTCGGTATATTTTAGGTATTTACTTACTTGTTCAAAAAGTAGCAATCCACTATCTACGCTATTATATAAAGGTCTATTATCGAAGCCTGAATATCCATTTGGAACTAGTCCATACTTTATATCTTTTACACTCATTCGTAGAATTTCTTTTGCCAAATTAAACCTTTTTGTAATTAAAAACAATCCTTCAAACGAAATTAAAGTATCTCTTCCCCAATCCAAAAACCACGGATAGCCTGCAATTACTGTGTGTAATCTACAGTTTGGTCGATACACTATAAAATCGTCAGTTGCCTTAATTAATGTTTCTACTAACTCACCCTTTAAGTCTTTTGAAATGTTAATTTTACTATTTTTTAAAACCTTGTTTTTCCTTGAATTTTGCTCTACAAAAACTTTCTTTACATCTAATTCATCAATATTTTCATTTAATGAACAAATAAAGCTTATTTCTTTTGTCTCCCCTTTCGGTATAACTACTTCACACACCCCAGATACCACATGATTTTCCTTTGGATAGAAACCTCTTTTTTCTTCTTCAATATAGTACATATTTTTGAAAACATCGTTATAATGCTGAGTGTATTCACCTTCTGAAAACTTCATGTATACTGGTGTTTCTATAAAATCATTAATAACAACTTTTATCTTTTTACCTTTAATTTCTTGTTTTAACATGAAGTCTTCGTTTAGCGACATTAAATGAAAATCTCTGAAGTTTAAAACTGGTGCCAATGTTAGTTTTACATCTGTTTTTTCCTTATTTTGAATCTTATATACTACACACACCGTATTTTCTAAGTATTTTATACTAACTCTTTTTTCTATTTTTACTTTTTCTACTTGGTACGTAAAAATAGGGAAGTTTTCTTTTTCAAATGCCACCTGATATTTGTATCCATCTGAAACATAATCTTCACACATATTTGTATATAAGTTATGTTTTTCATCCCCTATAATTATGCTTTCATCCAATTTTGAAAGTATTAAAAACCTTCTTGCTGGCGGAACCAACGGTGCAACTAGCAGTCCATGATATTTTCTAGTGTTTAATCCAATTATCGTCGAACTACTAAACCCTCCAATTCCATTTGTTACCAACCATTCTTTTTTTATTGCTTCAGTTAATTCTAGATTTTCATTTGTAAATTTCATTATTTTTCTCTCCCTCGTTTATTTTCTTCTTCTAATACTTTTTTTACCCTTTCTAATGCTTCATAATTTTTTAAATTCTTTAATCTGGTTTTTTCACTATTTTTTATAGATTCCATCCTTTCTTGATACTTTTTAGTAAATTTGCTTGTCTTTTTTAATCTTTCTGCTTTATTTCTTCGCTTTTTTATTTCATTATTTTTAATTTTTTTATTACTTTTTATTTCTTTTTCACGTTCTTTTACTGGTTTTTGTTTTGAATTTAACAATAGGTATTGCTCTTCATTATGCTTATCTTTATACCTTAAATCATTACAAATTAATTCTATTATTGTTGAAGCAGTAAGTTCTGGGTCATGTCTAATAACTTCACCTTTTACAAAACCTAAATCTTTTTTTATAACGGTAGCTCCTCTTTCATTTATAGATTTTACATTATATGCCACTAAGTCTGAACCCTTTAAATTATACATTTTTATAAATTCTGGCGTTATTTCTCCTGTATCACAAATGCAAAAATCTATTACTCCCTTACCAATGTGTTCATATATTGCATCTATATGGTCTGAAACGCTGTAATCATCTGTCTGCCCAGGTTGTGTCATTATGTTTGAAACGTAAATCTTCATAGCTTTGCTTTCTTTAATACTTTTCGCAACTCCTCTAATTAAAAGGTTAGGTATTATATTTGTATATAAAGAACCAGGACCAATTATTATTGCATCTGCTTCTTCTATACTTTCTAGTACGCCTGGAGATGGTCTTGCATTAGTTGGTTTTACATACACTTTATGTATTGGCGAAATTTTTTTCCAAGCCATTTCAGCAATATTTTCCCTATTTTGGATAGTTGTTCCATCCCTTAGTTCTGCTTCAATATTAACTTTATCTAATGTTACAGGCAGTATTTTTCCCGTTATTTTAAGTATGTTATCAGTTGATTCTATACTACTTGCCAAATCTCCATATATAGCCTGCATCACACCTAGATACAATTCACCAAAATAAACTCCGTTTTTTTTCTCATTACCTAAATCATAACTTAATAGCTTTTCCATTAAAATTTCATCATTAGACAATCCTATAATTGCCTCCTTTATATCTGGGAACTTTAGCATTTCTATTTGTTCTCTATAGTATTGCGGATCTCTAGTTACTTCTGTGGCATTTATTATCGCAGTAATATTATTGGTATATTGCTTTAAACCTTTTAGTATGCTACTCAAGCCTGTTCCGCCACCGATTACTACTACTTTAGGTCCTTTGTCATATATATCTTTATTAAAAATTAATTTTTGTACATCTGCTAATTCTTCTTCAATTTCTGCTTCTATTAAAATTTCTAATGTCCTTTTTTGCATGTATATTAAACCTAGAATTACCATTGTAAATCCAATTACAAATGAAACAGCAGTTTTTACAACTTCTTGAACCCCCATTTGTTTATCAACTACTATTAGTGATATTCCATAACATAATAATACTATGCCTAATAAGATTACTATCATCCATCTTTTTAACTTTGTGCTGGATTTGAACCATGTTAAAAATCCTTTCACGTTTTTTACCTCCTACTCAATACTACATCCGCTCTCAGAGGTCAGTATATGCTTTTTGAAAAAAGCTCCTCCAAGCCTCTGGAGAATCCATGGGCCTCAAAGGGCTGTCGTTCGCTTTTTTCAAAAAGCATATACTGACCTCTGAGAGCTACTTTATTACAATTTCATTAAACTGAAAATTTAGTCCTCCCCTAAAACTATTATTTCTAGTTCTAAGTTTTTGTCAAATTTTTTCTTTACTTTTTCTTTTACATATTCACTTAAGCTCAATACGTCCTTAGCAGTTGCATTTCCTGTATTTATAATAAAACCCGCATGTAAATCAGATACCATTGCTCCGCCAATTTTATGTCCTTTCAAGCCACACTCATCAATTATCTTTGCAGTTATAAAATCATTACCTCTTTTAAATGTGCTTCCAGCACTTGGAAATTGAAGAGGCTGTTTTTCTTTTCTTAGTTTCATAAGTTCATCCATTTTAGCTTGTATTTCTTGCTTTTTGCCAACTTCAAGTTCAATTGTTGAAAATAAAATTATATCCTTATTATCTGAAAATATACTATGTCTATATTTAAATTCATGTTCTGCATTGTTAAATGTTTTTATTTCTAATTTTTCATTAATATATGTACTTGAAGCTAAAACATCTTTTATTTCTCCACCATATGCCCCTGCATTCATTTTAACCGCTCCGCCAATTGTTCCTGGGATTCCATATGCAAATTCTAATCCTGTTAGACTATTATCAGCTGCAATTGCTGCTACTTTAGAAAATAACACTCCAGCTCCCACAGTTATGTGAGTGCCTTGTACTTCTACATCATCAATTGCTATTTTCAGTACAACTCCTCTAATGCCTCCATCTCTTACTAATACATTTGTACCATTGCCAATAATAGTTAATTTTATTTTTTTTTCTTTACTAAAGTTTATTGCTTCTTTAACATCTTCAACTGTTTTTGCAACCATGTAAAAATCTGCAGGTCCGCCTATTTTAAAACTAGTATGTTTACTCATTAGTTCATCTTGTAAAATTTCCAATTAACTTTCCTCCTGCTACACAAAATTACCTGTTCTATTATATTTTTTAAATTTTTATTTATGAGTTTTAATGATAAATCTACTTTAATTTACAATATAATATTCTTCTAAAGTATATATTAAAAAGTAAAAAAAAGCAACATTTTAATGGATTTTTTTAAAACAAATTCTTTAACTTAAACGCATCTCTTTCGGCTATGTGTTGCAGTAAAAATTTGGCTTTTTCTGTTTCAACTGCTGCATTTTCACTATAATCTATTTTTACAGAAGATTTAATATTGGTAAATGCTATTTCAATTTGGTCAATTTCACTGTGCATTACAAATATTTCCCACTTTTTTTTGCTTTTTTCCCATTCACTTTCTACATCATTAATCAAATTATTTATATCTTTATTATATTTTATATCTTTTGAATTAGTTGTTATTTTATCGCTCAATGTACTTAGTTTTTCAACTAAGCTATCACTACTTTTTGTTATATAACTTTGTAGTACAAAATTGCATACTAATATTGCTAATATTATAAAACAAACGATAAGAATTTCTTTTAGCATGATTTATTCCTTTCCTTGTAAAAACTCAACTGCAATAGTCCGCTTGCGGTGGGTAGTATATGATTTTAAAAAAGCTCCTCCAAGCCTCCGAAGACTCCATGGGCCTCAATGGGCTGTCGCACGCTTTTTTAAAATCATATACTACCCACCGCAAGCTACTCTACATATTTCATTTTCCTTTTCCTTGGCAAAAAATTTGACCACTACCATCATATGTTACAAGTAGTGCATCTTCTGGTTTTATATTGAATTTTCCTACTTCATTTTCTAACCAAAGATAATCTTTTCCTATCAAACGTAAATTTTCGTATAACACTCTTCCATCAATTACCAAATCATATGATAATCCTTCATATTGTGGTGTTATGTTAAAATCTTTTGGAATTGCATTTCTTTTATCTGGCTTTTCTACTACAGTCATTTGTCCGCTCGTTTCTAGTATTGCATACTCTACATCTCCAATATTTACAATATCTTTTTCCCTTAACCTTTCCTGCAATTCGTTTATGGTGAATCTCTCTTTTTTTAATGCACTCTCATCTATCTTTCCTCTGTGTATTAATATTCGTGGTTTTCCACAAATTAATCCTCTCATTTTTATGCTTTTGAAATTTGCAATTGAAATAATAAGATGCATTACTAATAATGCTAATATTGGAATTATTCCGTTTGTTATTGGAATTCCCGTATCTGTCATTGGGATTGAAGCTACTTCTGCAATCATAATCGCTACAATTAATTCAAAAGGTTGAAGTTGTCCTATTTCTCGTTTTCCCATAATCCTCATTACAATTAAAACAACCAAATATAATATTATTACTCTTACAAATGTACTTAGCATAAGTCTCCTTAAAAATATTTATATATAAATATTTTTCCAAATAAATTGAAAAATATGCTTGATACTGATTTTGAATAAAAATTTTTTTTATGTGAATAATATACACTATAAAATATTGTTAACAATATTTTTTAAGAGGAGGTTTTTCAAATGGCAAATAATCAAACAAATACTAGAACCACTGGCAATACAGCTTGGCAAATAATAGGAAGACTTATCGTAGCAGCCATTGTTCTTGGAATTACAGCTTTTTTTACACCTGGTTTTCATATTAATAATATATGGTCATTAGCTTTAGCGGCTGTAGTTTTATCTGTTATGGATTACTTAATAGTAAAATTTACTGGCTTAGAAGCAAGTCCTTTTGGTAAAGGATTCGTAGGCTTTGTTTTGTCGGTTGTAATTCTATATGTTACTCAATTTTTTGTAGCAGGATACACCATATCATGGCTAGCTGCTATAATAGGTGCTCTAGTATATGGAATAGTTGCTTATTTAATACCAGGCGACCAAAATACAATGTAAATTTTTTTACAAAATAAAGTAGAACAAAAAATACACAGTGCTGGAGCACCGTGTATTTTTTATTGGTAATATACCAAATGAAAAATTTCTTAAAATACTTATTCTGGAAATATTGTTGAATATTTCCTTCTACATTTCAATCATACACTATTTTTTTCTGTGTCAAGCATTTTTTTAAATATTTGTATCATAAATTATTCCCCTATTTTGTAAATATATGTAACATTTTGGTTACAATTCTATTACATTTTGACGCAACTTATTGACAACAAACTTTAATATAATGTAAACTAAAAGTAATTATTAACAAAGGAGAAAAGTTTCATGGAAAGTAAAAAGGTTTTAACTGCAAAGATTTTAATTGCAATAATAGTAGTATTAGTGATTTTAGTTTTGGGGCTTGGTGCATATATCATGTTTCTTACAAAGAATAACACTAAGAATCAATCTGCAGAATTAAGCAATAATGCTTCTCAAAACTCAAATACAGTAAGTACAATAGGAAATTCAAATACGACAGATACAAATGCGACAAACATAACAGGAGATGCAAATGCAACAGACCCATATTCAAATTATCCTAATTTTGCTTGGACGAGAACAACAAGTATAAATTATCCTGCAACTGACCCATCTTTTAATCCATCCTTTTTATCCGCATGGATTGATAATTCTGGCATAATAAACGTATCCTTTCCCGCAGATGATTCTTTCCCAAAAAAGGATATAACAATAGATTCTTTCCCAGAAAAAGCTAAGTACATAAAATATATGACAGTTGGTCAAGCCGCTCAAACTGGAGATTTCTTCGTTTTGACAGAAAGTAATAATTTATATATTATTTCTGAAATTTATGGTTACACTGGTTATTATGATAATGTCACTCCTGATATTCAGAAAATCGCATCAAATATAATTGATATATATATTTATAATAATATTCAGTTTTATGAAAATTCAGAGCCTAGCCTTTATAATGAAACGTATGTGTCACGGAACACTTACTGGAATTTATGCATTAACTGGAGATGGAAAATTACTTAGTATAAATGAAAGTTATGATTCAAGCAAAGATAAAACTAATTATGTATTAGGATTATCATATGAAGACTGCACTTCTATTAAAGGTGTTACACATATAGATAGCTTTGTTGCTTTGCAAATAACAAAAGATGATTATTTAAGGGATGGAAGCGACATACAAGCAAATTATATATTAGACAGTAACAATAATAAAATTACTGTGAAATACTTGTTTGAAGCATACTCGCAAGACACATATTACTATTATATTGTTACATTAGATAATAAAATATATTACATTTTAGAAAACGATATTGATAATGATAATTATAATTCAGCCAAATTATTAAATAACAAAACCGTTAATGGTATAAGTTATGATGATAATAATTCCGTTATTACTGTAACTTACACTGATAACACAATAGATAAATTTAATTGTGGTGATGCTACAAATAAATATGGATTCTAATGTAACGTAAATATGATTAAAATAATTAATGAGGTGTAATTTGTATGTCTGAATTAGAAAAAATTAGTGAAAAAATTAAACCAGTTGCGAAAAAATATAACCTTACTTATGTATGGATATTTGGTTCTTATGTGAGAAAAAACCAAAAACCAAATAGTGATATAGATATTCTTGTAAAAACAGAGGATGTGGCAGAAGGTTTTAAAATAGTAGAAGTTAAGTTTGCTTTAGAAAAAGTTTTAGAAAAAGAAGTAGATATTATTACCACAGGAAGTATAAAAGGCTCTTTACTTGAAGGAGAAGACCTTGAAGAGGTGCTTATATATAGTTCAAATAACAAACGATAACTATTTAAGAGATCGTAACACGATATACAAGCAGATTATATGGTAGACAATAACAATACTACCGTTACAATAGCATATAATGATGGTACATCTAAACAATTTGATTCTGGTGCAGATTATAGTTTGAAATATTCAAAGTATGGATTTTAAATATGCAGTTTTTCATATTTTATTTATATAATCACTTCCGCCATAAAATATATGTACAACATATACGATTTTTTTCTCTTCGTCAATCGTATATAATATAACATAATTGTCAACAACTAATCTCCTATACCTTCGTTTCGTACCTTCGTACTTTTTTATTTCTACATATATTTTTGGCGAATATTTTAAATTAATAATTTTTTGTTCTGTTTTTATTAATAATTTTTTTGCTGAATCTTCCGCACATAGATTTTTACTAATATAGTTATATATTTTGTCTAACTCCTTATCGTATTCTTCTGTAAATTCTATTTCATATGTTGATTCATCAGTTTCCATACCTCACCCTCAACTCCATAAAATACTTGTCGGCTGGTATGGTTCTACCTTTTTCTATATCTTCTTCTGATTTTTGCAAATGTTTTATAATTTCTAATTCGTTTAATTTTTCAAAATATTCTTCCATATCAATAATTACAACTCGACTTTTATTATCTCTTTTTACTATTATTGGCTCATCTATATTATCATATTTATTTAAGGTAGATTCAATTTCCCTCACTGTAATTTCCCTTTGCATAAAAAGTCACCTTCCTCATATAATATTTATTGCCTTAAGCAATCTCATTTATCTTTATATCTCTAACATGAGATATCTTTTCCCATGCCATTCTAGGCTTTATTAAACATTTTATATTTATAAATAACCATGAACCAAGAAATAACGGATAAAGTACTAATCCTTTAAGCATCGG
The DNA here is from genome assembly GCA_009778695.1 of Oscillospiraceae bacterium. Lineage (GTDB taxonomy): Bacteria > Bacillota > Clostridia > TANB77 > CAG-508 > WRFS01. The sequence goes on along the minus strand of WRFS01000012.1, from coordinate 16,124 downwards.
CCTAATTGGTTTTTTATCAAGTGCCATTATTATTACACCAACTATTATTGGGAATATAAACGTTGCCATTAAATACCTGGCATAGTTCATGTATAAGCCGTAAGCATCCATTCCACCCATTAAGTATATTGCAAAATTCACTGCAGCTAATACTAACGTTATCATCATCATTGGAATACCAAATATATATAAAAATCCATCAAAACTCATCAATGTTTTATTTTTTGCGATTCCTGTTACCAAACCTTTTGTATAATGCTTAACACATTGTATATGTCCTGTTGTCCATCTTTCTCTTTGTTTCCATGATTGAATAAACTTTATTGGCTGCTCATCATATACTTTTGCTTCCAATGCCCAACCCACTTTTCTACCTTTAATTATATTTTGTAGAGAAAATTCAATATCCTCTGTTAATGTCCTTGTGTTCCATCCCATTTCTTTTAACACGCTCATTTTTACCATAAATCCAGTCCCATTTATCAGTGGTGATAATCCTAAGTTATATCTTGCCAAATGGTAAAATCTATTCATTGTCCAATAGAATATTGCATATCCGGCTGAAACCCATGTATCTGTTGGATTTTTAATATCTCTATATCCTTGAACTATTTCTTCACCTTGGCAAAGTTTTTTATTCATATTATTGAAAAACTCTGGCGTTACTATATTATCTGCATCGAACACGCAAAATGCATCATAATCAAGATTTTCTTCTACCTTTGCATTTAAAAACCATTGAAGTGCATAGCCTTTAGTTTTTTTGCTTTCATCAAATCTTTCGCAAACTTTCGCTCCAGCTTTTCTTGCAACTTCTGCTGTATTATCTGTACAATTATCTGCAATCACATATATATCCAGTAATTCTTTAGGATAATTTTGCTGCTTTAAGCTTTCTATCAAACTTTCTATTACGGCAGATTCATTATGTGCAGGAATTACGGCCATAAATTTATGTTCTTTATTTACTAGCAATGGTTTATCCTTTAACTTAATTAATGATGTTGCGCTAATTATTATTTGATATAACCAGTATATGGTTATAACCCATACTAATGCATCTTGTAAGATATACAAATATTCCATTTCTTTCCCCCTATTCTATCCTCATCAAACTAATTTTTCCTTCGTTGTCCACATCTAATACTTTTACTTTAATGTTATCGCCAACGTGCAAAACGTCTTCTACCCTTTGTACTCTTTCTTTTGAAATTTTAGAAATGTGTACAAGTCCTTCTTTTCCTGCACCTAAATCAACAAATGCTCCAAATGTTCTTATACTATCCACGATTCCGTCGTAGATTTCACCTGCTTTAATTTCTCTGGTTACTAGTTCTACCATCTTGCGTGCTAGTTCAGCTTTTTCTTCGTCAAATGAATAAATTATTACTCTGCCGTCTTCTTCTATGTCGATTTTTACTCCAGTTTCATCTATAATCTTATTTATCATTTTTCCACCTGGACCAATTACATCCTTAATTTTATCTACATCAATCCTTAACTTAACTATCTTAGGTGCGTACTTAGATATTTCTTTTCTTGGCTCAGATATTACTTTTAGCATAACTTCATCTAAAATATATTCTCTTGCTTTTTTTGTTTTTTCAAATGCTTCTTCAATTATATTATATGTTAATCCGTCAATTTTGATGTCTACTTGTATTGCGGTTATTCCATCTTTTGTTCCAGCAACTTTAAAATCCATGTCTCCAAAAAAATCTTCTAGCCCTTGTATGTCCGTAAACATTACATAGTTATCTGGATTGCTTTCGTCAGTCACCAATCCTGTTGAAATTCCTGCTACTGGCTTCTTTATTGGAACACCTGCATCCATTAATGCTAATGTGCTTCCACAAACGCTTCCTTGTGAAGTTGACCCATTTGAACTTAGCACTTCTGAAACAACCCTTATTGTATAAGGAAATTCTTCTTCACTTGGAATCATTGGTTCCAATGCTCTTTCAGCTAATGCTCCATGTCCTATTTCTCTTCTGCCTGGCCCACGAGATGGTCTAGCCTCTCCTACACTATATGGCGGAAAGAAATAATGGTGCAAGTACTTTTTACTTGTTTGGCTATCCACTCCATCAAGCATTTGCTCTTCACTAGACATTCCTAATGTTACTACTGATAATACTTGAGTTTGTCCTCTTGAAAATAATGCACTTCCATGAGTCCTGTTTAATATTCCAACTTCAGCTGATAATGACCTTATTTCGTCTATTGCTCTGCCATCCACTCTTTTTTGTTCTTTTAATATCATTTCCCTTACACATGTTTTTTCTAACTTATATAAAGCATCTTTAATGGCTTGCTTGTTTTCATCTACATACTCTTGTCCATTTTTTTCTAAATAAGCTGCAACTACTTCCTCTGTTAGCTTTTCTACTGCATTATCTCTTTCAGTTTTATCAGCATTTTGCACGCTTGTTTTCATTTTTGCTTTATATTCTTTTGAAATTTCTTCATATAATTCTTCATTTACTTCATAATGAGTATATTCAAATTTAGGTTTCCCTATTTCTTTAACTATGTCTGAAATAAATTCACATATTTTAGAAATTTCTTTATGTCCTGCTTTTATAGCCTCAAGCATTTTTTCATCTGGCAACTCGTCGCTACCCGCTTCTATCATAGCAATTTTGTCTTTTGTTCCTGCTACTAATAGATTTAAAATGCTTTTTTCTCTTTGTTCTAAATTCGGATTTATTATTATTTGTCCATCTACGTATCCCACTTGAACAGCTGCAGTTGGCCCATTAAATGGTATGTCCGATATGCTTAATGCTATAGATGTTCCAATCATTGCACATATTTCTGGTGAATTATCTTGTTCTACAGATAAAACTAGTGCATTAACACATACATCATTTCTAAAATCTTTTGGAAACAATGGGCGAATCGGTCTATCTATAGCTCTTGCTGTTAAAATAGCTTTTTCTGATGGTTTTCCTTCTTTTCTAAAAAAACTGCCTGGAATCTTCCCTACAGAATATAATCTTTCTTCATAATCTACTGATAATGGGAAAAAGTCTATGCCTTCTCTTGGCTCTTTTGAAGCTGTTACATTTACCAACACAGCTGTATCCCCATACTTTACCAATGTACTGCCATTAGAAAACTGAGCCATTTTACCTGTCTCTATAATAAGTTTTCTTCCTGCTAATTCCATTTCAAAATTTTTTATCATATATCCCCTTTTACTTTCTTAAATTTAATTTTTCGATAATTGCTTTGTATCTATCTAAATCTTTTTCTGACAAATAATTGAGCAAGCTTCTTCTTTGACCAACCATCTTTAAAAGCCCTCTTCTTGAGTGGTTATCTTTAGTATGAACTTTTAAATGTTCTGTTAATTCAGTTATTCTTTGTGTTAAAAGCGCTATTTGTACTTCTGGCGAACCAGTATCGTTTGCATCTCTTTTATGTTCGTTGATGATTCCTTGTTTTTTCTCTTTGTCCATATTATTACACCTCCATATTTTTTTATTCCTTAAACCTAGTTTTAGCGGTGTTTAACTCACAAACCAAGTAAAAGGTATTACTTTTTATATTTTACTATAAAAATTCAAAAAACACAAGCGTTTTTGAAAAAATTTACAGTGTATTATTTTTTTTTTTGCAAATGCTATATTTAGAAAAGATTAGTTGAATTAATTTTTTCTTTAAATAGATAATAAATAAACATTTTCCTAGGAGGTGAAATATAATGACAAACAGTAATTTAGTTCCTGAAGCTAGAGCAGCTTTAGACAAATTCAAATATGAGGTTGCTTCTGAAGTTGGGGTATCTTTAAAAGATGGATACAATGGTAACATTTCTGCTAGAGATGCTGGTAGAATAGGTGGAAACATGGTTAGAAAAATGATACACCAAGCTCAAAATCAAATGGTTGGTAAGTAATTTAGCTTATATAATTATGTAGGGGCGAACTGCGTTCGCCTCTTTTTTTGCAAAAAACTATTTACATAATTAAAATTGTGTGATAAAATGAGGCAAAACGTTTTAGATTTTAATTTATCCTTAACTAAGGAGAATAACTATGGGTATATTAACAGTATGGGCAAAATGGTTTTATGGAATTACTGACGATGATGCACGTATCGATACCAAAGAGCTTATAACTGCAAAAAGATATGTGCCGTCATTAACTCCGCTTGAAGTTGAATTGATTGTTCGCCGAACCTTAGAAAACGCTGGCGTAAAGGCACATTCATCTCACCACCTGTTGGAACATTCAGTTGATGAAAAAGCCTGTAACATGTCCAGTAAAGAACTGGAGGAAGCAGTTGATAATATTTGTGCAAGCCATGGGTTTCCACGGAAACCATAAAAAAAGTAAATAGGTAGTCTCTAAATGTTATGAGACTGCCTATTTACTTTTCCCCATTCACATTATATAATATACAAAAACACAAAAGAGGTATTTATGAAAGAACGAATCGGTTTAAATAGCTTCACACTAAAAATAATAGCATGCATTAGCATGTTCATCGACCATTTAAGATATTCAATCCCAGGTACTCCTATGTTCATGTCTTACATAGGAAGACTTGCCTTTCCTATATTTGCATTTCAAATTTCAGAAGGATACACCCATACAAAAAATATAAAAAAATACTTTATTAGATTAGGCATATTTGCATTGGTAGCTCAAATACCATATTCATTATATTTTAAAACAACTAATCTAAACGTGTTTTTTACTTTATTTACTGGACTTTTGTGTATTTTTATTTATGACAAATTAAAAGGGAAATGGAAAATAACTTCTGTTATCATAATCATAATTCTTGCATATTGTGCTGAAATTTTTAATTTTGATTATGGCTTTTATGGTGTTGTAATTATAGTTTTATTTTATGTTTTTAAAGAGAAAAAAGTTCTTGCAAGTATTTTATTTGTATTTGCAACATTCATTTTTGCAATTGATAAATATAGTTTTGGCGGTGTTGTATCAACACTAACATTATCGTTATTTGTCTTTACTTCTTTAGGTATAGTGCCATATCTTTTATATAACGGAAAACAAGGATATAAAACGAAGTATTTTCTATACTTTTTCTATCCTTGTCATTTACTTTTATTATATTTTTTATCCAATTTTATACATTAAAAATTAATGTTTTACCCCAAATATCCGCTTGTGGTAGTTAGTATATGGTTTTTAAAAAGCTACTCCAAGCCTTCGAAGATTCCATGGGCCTCAAAGGGCTGTCGTTCGCTTTTTAAAAACCATATACTAACTACCACAAGCTGCTTTGCTCAAACCGTTAATAATAAAATTCTATTATTAAAAGCTAAACTTTTTGTTGAACCAATTTTCTAGTTCATCAATTGTAACTCTAACTTGTTCCATTGTGTCTCTATCTCGAATGGTTACTGAGTTGTCATTTTCCGTTTCAAAATCAACTGTTATACAATATGGTGTTCCTATTTCATCTTGCCTTCTATATCTTTTTCCAATACTTCCAGCTTCGTCATAATCACATGCGAAAATTTTAGATAAATTTTTATATATTTCCTCTGCTTTTTCATTTAGTTTTTTTGATAATGGCAATATGGCTATTTTATATGGTGCAAGTGCTGGATGTATGTGTAATACTATTCTTGTATCCCCTTCTTCGCTATTTGCAATTTTTTCCTCCTCGTATGCTTGACACAAAACTGCTAATACTAATCTATCTGCACCAACTGTTGATTCAATAATATACGGAATAAATCTTTCGTTTGTTTCGTTGTTAAAGTATTCCATGGCTTTACCTGAATATTCCTGATGCCTCTTTAAGTCAAAATTCGTTCTATTATGTGTGCCATTTAGTTCCCCCCAACCAAATGGAAATTTAAATTCAATATCACACGCTTCTTTTGCATAATGAGCCAATTTATCATGATTGTGAAATCTTAGGTTTTCTTCTTTTAATCCTAAATCAATAAAGTATTGTTTTGCATATTCTTTGAATTCAGCATAAATTGCTGAATCTGTTCCTTCTTTACAGAATATTTGAAATTCCATTTGCTCGAATTCAATTGTTCTAAAAGTGAAGTTTCCTGGTGTAATTTCGTTTCTGAATGCTTTACCAACTTGACCTATGCTAAATGGTAATTTAGATCTGGTTGTTCTTTGAACATTTAGAAAATTAACATATTCACCTTGTGCGTTTTCTGGTCTTAAATATACAACTGATTTTTCATCATCTACAGAACCTCTATATGTTTCAAACATCAGATTAAACTTTCTCACATCTGTAAAATCACTTTTCCCGCAAACTGGGCATTTAACATTATGTTCTTTTAAATATTGCTCAATTTCTTCATTTGATAGCGTATCTCCGTTTATTTCCCCATTTGTTAAGTCTGTAATAAAATTATCTGCTCTAAATCTAGTTTTACAGTTTTTGCAATCAAATTTTGGATCACTAAATGAGCCAACGTGTCCACTTGCTTCCCATACTCTTGGGTGCATTAGGATTGCAGCATCTATCTCATAACTATTTTTTCTTTCTTGTATGAATCTTTTTCTCCATGTATCTTTTATATTATTTTTCAGTCTTGCACCTAGTGGACCGTAATCCCATGTATTTGCAAGTCCCCCATAAATATCACTTCCTTGATAAATAAAACCTCTGCTTTTGCAATAATTTACTATCTCCTGCATATCTTCAATCATTTCCAATTCCTCCTATATATTATTAAAACTATACTATAATATCCTATCTGATTTGTCAATGGTTATAACGAAACTTTAATACAACTACATAAAAATATAATTGTTCAAAAACATGTGAGTAAAATTTTGCAAATTTCTATTGACAAAGGCTACTACAACATAGTATAATTCATAATGTTAATGCAGATATGGCGGAACTGGTAGACGCACAGGACTTAAAATCCTGCGGGACCTAAATCCCGTATCGGTTCGATTCCGATTATCTGCACCAAAGTAGTACCATGCGATTTATAGGATGTCGCTTGGTACTTTTATTTTGTAAAAAAATATTTTATCCAAAAATGTCTAACACTTTTTTGTATTTGTCTAACACTTTGTCTAACAAAAAACAGCTTACGAACCAATATGGTTTTGTGGGCTGTTTAATTATTTAATATCAATTATTTATTATGTTTATTATAATATTCAGTAGCTTTTTGGTTTATCTCTTCTCCTGTCATATCTTCTAATAAATTTTCCTGCCATTTTGTATAATCAAATGGTTCCCTTAATAACATTGTTATAAACCTCTCCATTTCTACTTTTCCTAAACCTTTTATTAATAAATTTATACCTTCTTTTTTTAACACTGTATCAGTCATTTTTTAATCCTCCTTTTCTTTTATAAAGTCTATTGGATTTAATGAATTTTCATATTCTAACATATGCGACCATATTAAACCATATTTATTTTTTATAATTTGTTCTTGTATATACAATTTTGCTTGTGTTTCAATATGTATTTTCACTATAATTCCTTTTTTGTACTGAAAATTTCTAAATTTACAAGAAATATCACTGAAACATTTTATTTTTTTATTTGTAGTTGTCTAACACTTAAAGCATAGTAAAATTTCCATACATAATTACCAAAGAAATTTTACTATAATCTCTAATATTTATTATTATTGTGGAGCAAGAACTATGCGAAATCCATTGCTGTAACTGTTTCCGATTATTATAGTCGAACGCAAATAGACCCGCAATGTCAGAATTATTACAATTACCTCCGACGTATGAAAATTGGCTCAGTTGCATATGGAAATAAAGAACTCTCTTCAAACCACCCTCCATCTACAAGTCCACTGATAAATGATGTTTCATATAGTGCATCTCCATATTTACTTGATGCTGCTGCATAATTATTGGCTTGTGAATCTGTGTTTCCTACAGTATATACATCTTTATATTTCGTTGCTGCATTTATTAAACTTAAACAATGAGAATTTAAACTAGAATCTCCATTATTTACATATGCTGCCACGTACTCCCATACTCCACCAGACATATCATATACTCCTGTGATGTTTCCTGTTGTACTTGCTAATACACCTTGTGTTGTATTGTATGGATATGAGTTACTTCCTGTTGTATCTATAAATTCTGAAGCAAAATCTCCTGCATATCCTGTTTTTGGTGTACCTCCTACATAATAATTATTTATTGTTACTTCTGTTCCATTTCTTCCATATTGGCTTTGTGTTAAATATGCAACTGCTCCCCATTCTGTATTTTTCATCATATGACTATCCATTCCAGCTAGACTATTATTTGTACTAAACGTTCTACATGTATTAAACACATCATTTACAGTTATATTTATCCATGGCACTACATTTGATATTATTTTTACATTTCCACTTCCATCATTGCTTGATGCATATTTTCCTACCCATATTCCTGATAATTCTCCAAACCCTCCATTACCGCTATTTGTAAATGCAGGATGTATCTTATATCCATTATCTGCTGTCGTTTGAGTTACTGGTATAAATTTTACATCTATTGTTCCTGCTGCTCCTGCTGGTAGAAAAGTTCCTGTACCGCTCGTACCAACATATCCATGTAATCCGTCCGTTATTTTATATTCATACCTTGGTATCCATACTAAATAACTTCCATTGCTTGTTTTTGCATTTGCCCATTTACTAGTTCCACCATTATCAGTTGTTCCTGGTTGTACCATGTAATTATACCAGTCATTTTGTGTAGTTGGTGCTATTTCATTATTATAACTATCCCATCCCACAGCTGTCATTCCCGCAACTAATTTTGGAGCATCTACTGTTCCATTCCAGCTTCCATCTGTATTTCCAATATTACCATTTGTAGTATCACTCAACTGTGTAGATTGACTTTTTTTATTAGATATGTATACAATTCCAAATACTAATATAAGTATTATAACCATAATTAGTAATATGGTTATTAATGTTATGCCATCATTTTTTCTTAAAAAGTTCATAAAATATCCCCCGATTTTTCTAAAATATTTTATCCAAAATAGATGTATTCTACCACAAAAAACCATATTATGGCAACTAATAGAATTTCTTTATATTTTCAATATCTAATATTTCCTTTGTGAATTGTGCTATGTTTGAAAGCCCTGCTATACTCTTATTATTAAAATCCATTGCAAAGTCTATATCCTTCCATTCATATATTCCTTCTTCATTTTCTGAAACCTCGACTTCATCAACAGTATCATATAATACACTCATTTCTTTCTCTTGCTCAGAATTCACAGATTCCGGGTAGATACAAGTAATTAACAACTTAGGCGATGAGATTTTTATTCCAGTCTCCTCGAAGCACTCTCTAATAGTAGCATCTTTTACAGTTTCTCCATTTTCTATTTTCCCTCCCACACCATTATATAAATCCGCAAAAGGTTTTTTAGTTCTTTTCATTAATAACATTTTCTTATAATCTTTAGTTAGTAATAATAGTAATACATATCTTTTCATTATACACCTCTCCTTATTTCTTCTATTTTATTTTGTTTTACGAAATCTAATATACTTTTCATTTCCTTATCAGTTTTATTTACAATTTCTATCAAGTATCAAGTCCCAAAGTCACTTATGGAACTAGCACCACACGAAAACTGTAGATGCTGTAAGCATTGCCGATTGTAGCTGCTCGAACAGAATACACCAGCATATGCCCCGGTGACGCAATAGCCACCACGCACGAAGAACGGATTACCCGAACTAACGAAATAAGAGTAGTCGGAAAACCATCCAAAAGAACTGCTTACCCAAACCTCGTGTATTCCATCTCCTATATGTGACACATCTACAGCAACACCACCTATATTTGTGAAATTCGCTAAAGTTGTTGCATAGTATGTGCTTGTACTATTGCTGTATGCTGTTGCATATTTTGTACTACTTCCATTAGTACTTGCAAATGAACTTCCATTAGGTGTAAAATATCCTTCAGAACATGCGTTATTAAATGCCGCTACATATTCATATGCTCCTCCAGACATATCATATACTCCTGTCGGATTTCCTGTTGTGCTTTGTGCTGTATTCGTTGTTGCATATGCTGTTCCAGCTCCTCCTCCTGTTATAATTGATGAATTATCATTTATTGTTATTTCTGTTCCATTTCTTCCATATTGACTTTGTGCTAAATATGCCACTGCTCCCCATTCACTATTCTTTATTAAATGGCTACCTTTTGTTGTATCATAATTAAGCGAATTTGTATAACAATTTCCTATAGTTATAAATACCCAAGAAGACACTCCTGGTTTGCTTACTGCTTTTATTGTGCTTGATGTTACTACATCTCCTGGTGCAGATGAGCTTCCATTTGTTTCTCCACTCATTTCAAATTTTGCTACCCAAAAACCTGATATTTCACTATCCCAACCACCTTGATTTACATTATTTGTAAAAGCTGGATGGATTATATACCCATCGTTGTCTCTTGTTATTCCACTTGAATCTGTTGTATACCCGCTCGAACCAGACTTTGTGTTTATATCTATAAATATTACATCTATTTTACCAGCCTTTGTAATGTCAGTATTAACTCCTTGCACCACTCCTGTATAATCTATTTTATATTTATATCTTGGTATCCATACCCAATAGCTTCCATCATCTGTTTTTGCATTTGCCCATTGTTGATTTGCATAATCATACCACTCGCTTTGTGTATGTGGTGTTATTTCATTACCTGCACCATCCCATGCTACTGGCGTCATTCCCGTCGCAAGCTTTGGTGTATTTGCTGTTCCATTGCTTTCACCATCTATGTTATCAAACCAACCTATTGCATTGTTTATTTGATTATTTTCAGTATTAACTGAATTATTATAGTCCTCTGTTGCTTGTTTTGCTTTGTCAAACAACCCACTGTTTATGCTACCTATTGCCACAGTTGCTAAAATCAACATTACAATTACAGTTATAATTAACGCTATCAAAGTTATACCTTTGTTTTTTCTTATGTTCATAATAAAACCCTCCGTTTTAATTTAAAAAGATTATATACTACCGTTATATTTTTTGCAACTGATATTTTTTTAATATTCTACCCCAATTCAACTAAAAAAGCCATTAACGAAATCTGGAGTTAAATATATTATTGAAACATATACTTTGGAGAATATTAAAAAATTGGTGTAAAATACCTTTTCAGATATTTTGCACCAACTTTTGATATTGAACCAATTATTTTTTGCTAATTATTATTTTTCATCACTATCGTTTTTTTCTTTATCGCTACTAGTCTTATTATTATTGTTCTTTTCTTTAGTAATGTTTTCTCTATTTTCGTTATTCTTATTATTTCTCCTTTTATTTACAAACACAAGATCAACTACTAAAACAATTATCACTAATACCAATAATCCAATTACAACATATAATGCCGTATAATTAGTTGATTGTTCATCTGATGTATTCGTTGCAGTACCTGATTGTTGTGTTAATATTGCCGGATTTGTTGACTGTGCAATGGCCACTGTAACTGATTGATCTGCTGTATAAATATCACTTACACCGTCAGATGCATCAACATCTCCAATTGTTATTACTGTATTTCCTACAGTAGCTGTGTTTTTAACATGAAAATTAATTGTTAATAAATCATGAGCTGTAGACATAAATGCATTATTATCCACAACAAATGCTCCATTTTCTGGGTTAAATGTTGGGGTATCCCAACCATTTGATGTTGTTAAATCATCAACTGATAAAGTATCAAACACTGATTTGTCGTAATTTATTTTCGCATAAATTGCGTTTATTCCTGTTTGCTTTGGTGTAAAGTCCTTAAGGCTAACTGTTACTTGAACATCTTCTCCTTGTTCAACTGTTGCAGATGCTGCAGATACAGCTACATTAAAAGCCGTTGTAGCAAAAATTGGTGTAACACTTATTAATAATACTAATATTGTTACAATTAAAATACCTATTGTTTTTCTCATTTTCTTTTTCTCCTCTTTTTTTATTTAAATAGATTGGTAAATGCGACATACAAACTTCTTTTCAAAATTCTTTATCCAGGTTTCTCTTTTATTATAATTTCTGAACTTTTTGAATTGTTTTTTCTTGTCATTTTTACCTCCCTATTAATTATTTTTATTATTGCATATTATTCTATTTTTGTCAAATAAAAATTAGAATTATTTTGTATAAATTTTTCCTTTTTTTATTACCTTCAATCTAGAAAAATCTTCTCTCTCGCGTTCTTCTATGGCTCCTTGTATTTTAAGCTCTAATTTTTTTGTTCTCGGAATCACAATATTTTTTAAAGCATTTGATCTTTTTTGTGTTTTCAAAATAGCTTGTGACAATTTATAAATTGTATTATCTATTTGAGCAAGTTCTATAATTATTTTTTTTAGATAAATAAATGCTAATACCGCTTTATCTACCGAAAATGTAGTATCGTAAAAACTATAGTCTACAACTTTATTTGGCGGGCTATATTTAACAACTGGAATCTCTACTCCCATTAGCGTTTTAAATAAAATGCTAATTCCATCATCTTCTATAGAACTATCTGCAATTCTCATAATATTTTCTATTCCAAGGTCAATATTTGCATCTTGTAGCATTGCGTATGCCTCCGAAAATGCTGTATCTATCTTTTCTTTTAATTGACGAGCCTGTTCTACATATTTCAACATTTCAGAAACTAAAATATTCTTTTTTCTATCTAATAACTCATGTCCTTTTTGTGAAAGTTTTAATGTGTTTCTTGCTTTCATTAAATTTGAATAGGTTGGTAAATAAGACATGTCCATTAATCAGTCCCTCCCAATCTATCTAGTTCTTCCTTTGGAAGTGTATTCAATATTTCTAATGCTAAATCTAAAGTTTCGTTTATCCCTCTTTTTCTATCTTTTCCTTGAGACACAAATTCTTCTTCAAATTTCCTGCCAAATTGAACATATTGTTTGTCTAAATCGGATAAATCTTCTTCTCCAATTACAGAAGCAAGAGAACGTGCCTCTTGTACTTTTGAATATGATGAAAATAATTGGCTTGCTATATTTGCATGGTCTTCTCTTGTAAAACCCTTACCTATCCCATCTTTTGCAAGTCTCGAAAGTGACGGAAGGATTCCAATTGGCGGGTAAATTGATTTTGCATGCAACTCTCTGTCTAATACAATTTGCCCTTCTGTAATATACCCCGTTAAATCTGGAATTGGATGGCTTATATCATCATTTGGCATGGTAAGAATTGGAATTTGCGTAATAGAGCCTTCTTTATCTTTTATCATACCTGCTCTTTCATATATACTTGCTAAGTCACTGTATAAATAACCTGGATAACCCTTTCTGCTTGGTATTTCATCTTTTAATGATGATATTTCTCTTAAGCTTTCAGCATATGAAGTCATATCAGATAAAATAACAAGTACATGATAACCCAAATCAAACGCCAAGTATTCGGCTGCAGTTAGAGCTACCCTTGGAGTTAAAACCCTTTCTACAATAGGGTCTACAGATAAATTTTGAAACATAACAACTCTATCTAACACACCATTATTTTCAAAGCTCTGCCTAAAAAATGCTGCGGTTTCATATTCTATTCCCATTATGCCAAATACTATAGCAAATTTTTCGCTATTTTTTATGTTTGCTTGTCTAATAATTTGCTCCGCAAGTTCATCATGTGGAAGTCCGTTTGCTGAAAATATAGGCAACTTTTGTCCTCTAATCAAAGTAATTAAGCCATCAATCGTTGATATCCCAGTTTCAATATAATCTCTTGGATATTTTCTTGCAACTGGATTAATAGGTCTTCCATTTATATCTCTTTTTACATCGCCATTAATTTTCCCAAGTTCATCAATTGGTCTCCCCACTCCATCAAATATTCTACCTAAAATTTCTGGAGATAATTCAATTTTCAATGCTTCTCCTAAAAATCTAGTTTTAGTATTGTAAGAAGAAATTCCACTTGTTCCCTCAAACACTTGCACCAAGCAAATTTCCTCATCTATATAAATAACATTGCCTAATCTTTTCTCACCGTTTGAAAGTTCTATTTCTGCAAGCTCATCAAAAGAAACAGTAGAAGCTGCTTTCACTGCAACGATTGGACCATTAATTTTTGATAGACCTGTGTATTTAAGTATCATAAGACCTCCAAGTTTTAATTTATTATTTCCAAAAATATTAAAATTTATCTATTCGACATTTTCATAATACCATGTAATACATTTTTTTACAATAAGATAATAAAATAATATTAAAAAATAGTGATTAGCCCTAAATTAAATCACTATTTTAAAACTACATATCTATTATAATCTAATTGACGTTTATTTATTTTTCTTAACCTTGTCTGGTATTATAGAATCTAATGTATCGTAGTTTCCATTTGTATTGTCTTTTACTTTTATTGCTTTATATTCATTCGAAGTTAATGTTTCTGTATCTGAATTTAATATGCTCGAATCAGAACTTAAGGAACTCTTATCAATTTCCTTAGTTCCATATTGTGCAAACCCAATATCATACATATCAAAATCTTTATTATAACTTAAATACATTAAATAAGTGTTGTTTTTTTCAAGTTGAATATCTCCATCCATTATTTGGGAAATATATTTACTATTTTTCTCTTCTTTGCTTAATTTATTAATTCCACTTCTTTCTATTAATGACTCTGGTATTGACTTTTCATATTCATTTACAGTTATTATACCTCCTAATCTTATAAATGGAATTTGCTTTTCTTTTATATCTCCCTTCAAAACCTTATCAATTTTTATTTGCCCAACAGTTTGAATCATCGTATATTCTTTGGTTACTGGATCATAATTAGTTGACCCATCTATTGATTTTATTGTTCCTATAATAATAAAATCTGATTCATCAGCAATCACCTCATTATTAGCTATATCTTTAGCATAACTAGCATCTCCTACATAATTTTGAAATATTTGGCTAGCATCAATATTTTCTGGTATTGGTATAACCTGTACTGTTAGATTATTTCCAACATCATTTATTGCAATTTTTGTCATTACGGTTTTATTTCTTAATATGCAAATAGCAATTATAATTCCTGTTATCAAAATCAAAGAAATAATTAATAATATTCTTTTCATAAAATTTCATCTCCTTAATATTTATTGGTTATGGCTGTTCGGTCTATGTCTTTGGGTATAGTCACCGCACCTTTTTCATTTATTGAGTAATACATTATGGTATTAGATACATGACTTATATTTTTATCATCTTTTAGTCCAAATGCATGCCCAAGTTCGTGTGATATTACCCCCTGTCTTTCTGCATCAGTTATACACCCTTTATCTGCTGGAAAAATACCATTATTTATCCAAACTACTGAATAAGCCCAATTTCCATCTGTACTTTTATTAATTGAACTATCAGATGTATTACAACTGTATGTAACGGCTATATAGTCACCACTATGTGCTCCAAAACCACTAGGATTTACATCCATAAGAAGCACGTCGCAGGTAGAAGCAGATGATGTTTTAGTTAGCATTATAGTTGGATTCCAGTTAGCTGCTCCAGTATTAATAAAATTTGTATATCCAGAAGCAGTACTATCTATATAGTAAGTCCTATTATTTATTCCATTAGAATTTCTATATGGATAAGCCGGAGTACCTGTAAGCTCAGTAAATTTCCAAAGTTGATTGGCATTACCACTACTAAATGTTTGTATAATAACATTTCCTGTGGATGTTGAAGTATTTCCTGCACCTGAACCATTTGCTGTACCAACAGAAGTTAATGCCAAACTTGTATTGTATCTAAGGCGTATACTATAATATCCACTTCCTTCAGATTGAATTTTAAACAACTGACAGTCATAATCAACTGAATTATTACTTGTTGCCCATATGTCTACGTTACATCCAGACTTAATTGCTCCAGTAGATACTCCACCTGTTCTAAGTACATCCACTACTCTGTTGGAACCCTTAGCACTACACATAGCAAATATCTTATAAGAATCTACAGAAGCTGAGCCTATAGTACCAATATAAACTAATCTAAATTTTTGTTCTTGACTTCCATCGTTTGTCCATTGGATAACATTAGTTCCATTAGCATCAGTACCTAAATTTACATTTAAGTTTTTCCCACTTGCTTTGTTTACAATATTATACAACATG
>WRFS01000011.1 GCA_009778695.1 Oscillospiraceae bacterium | reverse complement strand
GAGTATAGTATAGCTTTTAAAAAGGTGAACGACAGCCCTTTGAGGCCCATGGAGTCTTCGGAGGCTTGGAGGAGCCTTTTTAAAAGCTATACTATACTCCAGAGGCGGAAATTTTAGGCTAAAACTTTAATCAGTAATTTATTTTGCACTAGTAATTAAAAAATTATATTTATTTGCATGTCTTAATTCGTCTGTTAGTATAGAAATAAGTAAAGTGCGACTGTCTTCATCTGGCATTGCTCCAAGTATTCTTCTGTACCTTTTTACTGCTTCTAATTCACCCAAAAGTGCCTGTTCTAGTTGTTGGTTGTAAGTCATATTCGTGTTTTCATTCATATTTGAAACAAAGGTTTCATGTGGCAGCATTGTACCAGTAAATTTGTAATAAAGTTCTCTTAATATTTCGTTATGTTTTCTTTCGTCATCCCTAATACTCATAATAACTTCTTTTTCTTTTTGAGTAGGCGCATTTTGTATTATTGAATTGTAAAACATTTCATCTTCTTGTTCATCTGCTATAGACGTTCTTATTAAATCTAATGCCTGTTCGAATGATATTATTTCCTCATTTGTTATTTCGTCACTACGCATATAATCATCAAATTTAAAATATTCATTATAAATATTATTACGCAAACTTTCTTCTTGATTTTTCTTCAGTAACAAGCTTTGATAATCTTCGTAGACATCACTACGCTTATAATATGGATACATTTATATTCCCTCCTTCTAATATAAAATATGATTAGTAGAGAATTATTGTTAACTTTCTTCGACAATTTTTGATGGAATCATGCTTAAATGGCGACTTCGTGAAATATGAATAAACTATTGACAATTGTGTCAAAATATGGTAAAGTATTGTAGTGTTTAACTTAAATCACATCGTTTAAGATATAAATGCTTCTACCAAAAAATGATGGAGGTGTAGAAAAATGGCTACAAAGGGAGCAAGAGAACCAATAACATTAGAATGTACAGAATGTAAAAGAAGAACGTATATGACTGAAAAAAATAAAAAAAATAATACAGAGAGATTAGAAATTACAAAATATTGTAAATTTTGTAAAAAACGTACACCACATAAAGAAACGAAATAACTCTTTTAGGAGGATATAATGGCTAATAATGATAATGAAAAAACTAAAAAACCGTTTTTTAAAGACTTTAAAGCTGAATTAAAAAAAGTCACTTGGCCAACACCAAAGCAAATTTTTAATAATACCATGAGCGTAATTACAATAGTTGTAATAACTATAATAATAGTATTTATATTAGATATGGCTTTTGATGCATTTAATAAATATGGAGTTAATAAATTGAAAGGCGTATCTGATAATTCATTAATAGATAATACAGTTGATGAGAATACGATTGATGGAAATACGGTTGATAATACAGTTGATCTTAATTCAATCGATCTTAATTCGATTGATGGAAATTCAATTGATGTGAACATGACAAATTTAGTACAATAAAAATATATAATTATGATGGTAGAAACTCACGTAGGAAAGGCTTGCACAAAAAGGAGGACAAATGTCTCAAGAAGTCGAAAAACAAGAACCAAAGTGGTATGTTGTACATACATATTCTGGATATGAAAACAAAGTAAAGACGGATTTGGAAAAAACAATTAAAAATAGAGAATTAGAGGATTTCATTAAAGATATTGTAGTTCCCATGGAAGAACAAGTTGAAATTAAAGAAGGAAAAAGAAAAGTAAGCTTGAAAAAAGTTTTTCCTGGGTATGTACTTATAAAGATGATTGTAACTGAAAAATCTTGGTATATTGTAAGAAATACAAGAGGGGTTACAGGATTTGTTGGAGCAGGAACAGATCCAACACCATTAACTGATGAAGAAATAAGAAATATGGGATTTGAATCAACTGCAGTAAATGTAGATTATGAAGTTAATGATAGCGTTAGAATTACAAGTGGTGCATTAGAAGGATTTGTAGGAGTAGTTCAGTCAATAGATGAATCAAAAAATAAAGTTAAGGTTTTGGTATCTATGTTTGGCAGAGAAACTCCAGTAGATTTGGAACTTGCACAAGTAAATAAAATTTAAACGTAGGGGTTGCATGTCATGCAACCAGTACAAAATAAGGAGGAAATATGGCGAAGCAAATAAAGAATATAGTTAAATTGCAAATTGAGGCTGGAAAAGCGACTCCAGCTCCACCAGTAGGACCAGCATTAGGTTCAACAGGTGTAAATATTATGCAATTTGTTAAAGAGTTTAACGACAAGACGGCAAATCAATCAGGAATGATGATTCCAGTTGTTATAACCGTATACGAAGATAAATCGTTTGAGTTTATAACTAAAGTACCACCAGTATCTGGTTTAATAAAAAAAGCAGTTAAGATTGAAAGTGGTTCAGGAAGGCCAAATAAGGAAAAAGTAGCAACATTAACGTTAGCTCAAGTGAAAGAAATCGCAGAACAAAAAATGGCAGACTTAAATGCATCTTCAATTGAATCAGCTATGGAAATGGTTAAGCGGTACAGCACGTAGCATGGGAGTTACCGTGACAAGTTAAAAATATTAACGTAAAGTTTATAAACAAATAATATATTTTTGGGAGAGCAAAAAGCTCGTTAGTACCAAGGGAGGTAAAAATGAAAAAAGGAAAAAGGTATGTAGCTTGTGCAGAGTTAGTTGATTCAAACAAAGAATATCCAGCACAAGAGGCATTAGAAATAATTGAAAAAATGCCAAAAACAAAATTCGATGAATCAGTAGAATTACATGTAAGATTAGGTGTGGATTCTAAGCAAGCAGATCAACAAGTTAGAGGTACAGTCGTACTTCCAAACGGAACAGGTAAAACTGTAAAAGTTTTAGTATTTGCAAAAGGAGATAAAGCAAAAGAGGCAGAAGCTGCTGGAGCAGATTATGTTGGAGCAGAAGAATTGGTTCCAAAGATTGAAAAAGAAAATTGGTTTGACTATGATGTAATAGTAACAACTCCAGATATGATGGGAATTATAGGAAGATTAGGTAAGGTATTAGGACCAAAAGGGTTAATGCCAAATCCAAAATCAGGAACAGTTACAATGGATGTAAAAAAGGCAGTTGAAGAAATTAAGTCAGGTAAGGTAGAATATAGACTAGATAAATTAAATATAATACATTTATCTTTTGGAAAAGTATCTTTTGGAGCACAAAAGTTATTAGAAAACTATACTACTATTATCGAAGCGATTATAAAAGCTAAGCCAGCATCAGCAAAAGGTCAATATATTAAAAGCGTATCAGTATCTACAACAATGGGACCTGGAATTATGGTGCTAGAGACTGGAAACTAGAGACTAGAAACTAGAGACTAGAGACTAGAGACTAGAGACTAGAATATTTGAAAACTTAATTTAGCCATAGACAGTAGGCGACAATAAGTCCTACCGAGGTATATATAACAGCTAAAAATCTGTATATACCTTTGGTATATACAGATTTTATTAATTGGGACCCCAGAGGAATAGGAGGTGAAATAATGGCAAATAAAAATAATATTGAAACAAAGGAAAAGCAAGTAAAAGAGCTTGCAGAAAAAATAAAAGCTTCAAAAGTTGTTTTGTTAACTGATTATAGAGGAATAAATGCAGAAGATATTACAAAACTAAGAGCAGAATTAAGAGGAATAAAAACAGAATATTTAGTTATAAAAAACAATATAACAAGAAGAGCTTTGAAAGAATGCAAAATAGATGGTTTAGACGATTGTTTAATAGGACCAACAGCAATAATTATGTGTGAAGAAGAATACTTAGCTCCAATAAAATCAATATATAATTATGTAAAAGACCATGATTTTTATAAAATAAAGGGTGGAGTTATAGAAGGTAAGGTATCTGATGAAAATGAAATAACAGTATTGGCACAATTACCTTCAAGAGAAGAGCTTATTGCAAAACTTGCAGGTGCTTTACTTGGAAATATTACGAAATTGGCAATTGCATTAGATGCAGTTAAAGTTCAAAAGGAAACAGCGTAACCCATTGGTTTTGGCGGTATGTTATATATCTTTTTTAAAAACTACCTCCAAGCTCACGGGTATTCCTACGCCTCAAAGGGCTGTCGGCAGTTTTTAAAAAAGATATATAACATACCGCTTGAGTGAATGAGTTTACTATGTACGTTATAATATAAGGTTGGTGTTTAACCGTAAAGCACAATGAAAAAAAGAAAGGAATTTAAAGAAGATGGAAAAGAAAATAGAAAAGATGTTAGAAGATATCGATACTTTAACAGTTATCGAATTATCTGAATTAGTAAAAGGAATTGAAGAAAAATATGGAGTATCTGCAGCAGCAGTTGCAGCTCCAGTAGCAGGAGGAGCAGCAGCACCAGCAGTTGAAGAAAAATCAGAATTTGATGTAGTATTAAAAGAGGCTGGAGCAAATAAAATTGCAGTTATTAAAGTGGTAAGAGACTTTACAGGACTAGGATTGAAAGAAGCTAAAGATTTAGTTGATGGAGCACCTAAAACGCTTAAAGAAAAAGTTAAAAAAGAAGAAGCTGAAGAGGTAAAAGCAAAATTAGTAGAAGCTGGAGCAGTGGCAGAGTTGGTGTAATTAACATAATTCCAAAAAAAACCAAAAATGGAATAAAAAAATACGACAAAAGTCGTATTTTTTTTCGTAAAACTATTGCAATTATTTTGATTTGTTGGTATGATGTTGTAAGAGAATATATTAAAAAGGGTATGGTGTCCCCAAAATTTGTGAGGCACCTTAAGGGAAAGGAACGTGACGAGGACGCATGATAGAGTTTAAAAATGTTGATAAAGTATACCCAACAGGCACAGTTGGAGTTAAAGATGCTAACTTTATGATAGAAAAAGGGGAATTTGCTTTTTTAGTAGGAGCATCTGGCTCAGGAAAGTCAACTTTAATAAAACTTATATTAAAAGAGGAAGAGCCAACAAAAGGGAATATAATTATTAACGGTAAAGACACTACATTTTTAAAACCTAGAAGGGTTCCATATTTAAGAAGAAGCATGGGAGTGGTTTTTCAAGATTTTAGGTTGTTGCCAGATAAAACGGTTTATGAAAACGTAGCATTTGCAATGTACATAGTAAAAGCGACTCCAAAACATATTAGAAGGCAAGTTCCAATGTTATTATCTTTAGTTGGATTAAGCAATAAAGCCAGAGTTTATCCTGATGAATTATCAGGTGGAGAACAACAAAGAGTTGCATTGGCACGTGCTTTGGTAAATAATCCAGCTATGATTATTGCGGACGAGCCTACAGGGAACCTAGACCCAGTAACTTCATGGGATATTATGACGCTTCTAAATGATATTAATTTAAGAGGAACTACAGTTGTAATAGCAACACATGCGAAAGACATTGTTGATGAAATGAAAAAAAGAGTAATCAAGCTGGAAAATGGCATGATTATTAGTGATAAAAAAGGTGGGTACAATAGTGAAATATAATATTGTTGGATATTTAATTAAAGAAGGATTTAGTAATACTTTCAAAAATAAAAAATCTACATTTGCAGCCCTAATCATTATGATTGCTACAATGATAGTGTTTGGAGTTTTTTTCTCCATAACAAAAAATATAAATAATATGATTACAGAATTAGAGCATTCACAAGGTATACAGGTTTTTATGCTTGCTAATACGCCTCAACAGAAAATTGATGAAATTGGGCAAAAAATTAAAGCATTAGATGGTGTAAACTCAGTAAAATTTGTTTCTAAAGAAGATGCAATGAATCAAATGAAAGATAATTTTGCAGATTATGCAGATTTATTAAACGGATTGGAAGATGTTTTACCACCTTCATATCTTGTTACATTTACGGATTTATCGAAAAACTATGAAGTTCAAAATGAAATTAACTCTTGGAAAGATTCAGGATACCCAGAAATTTCAAAAATACAAAACAAGGATGATACTACCAATGCTTTACTAAATGTAGGGAATTGGATTAATATTGTATCGACAGCAATACTCGCATTTCTTGTTATAGTTTCAATATTCATAATTTCAAATACAATAAAATTAACAGTTCATGCAAGAAGAAAGGAAATTTCTATAATGAAATATGTTGGTGCAACGAACTCGTTTATTAGATGGCCGTTTGTTGTAGAAGGTATAATAATAGGAGTTGTTGCCGCCATAATTTCCTTGGTAGTAATAGGATTTGCATATAATGCTGTAATAGATAAACTGATGACACTAGATTTAATGAGTAAATTGGGAGTTGTATTTGTTAACTTTACAGATATGCTTAACTTAATACTAATAGTATATGCAATATTAGGAATTGGCATAGGAGTAGTAGGAAGTATGATTTCTATGAAAAGATATTTAGAGGTATAAACATAGGAGGAATGATAAAAAGTGAGAAAGAAAGGATTAACTTTAATATGCGTACTGGCACTTGCTTCAATAATTACATATTCTGTTTTGGGGACGACAACAGATGATTTGAATAAACAAAAAAATGATATTAGCAATCAAATAGATGATGCCACCAATCAAATAGATGAAATAAAAGGGACAATGACTGATGTTAACGAAGAAATCGCTGATTTAAACGCACAAATTCTTCAATATCAACAAGATATTTCTAATTTAAATGTTCAATTAGCACAAGTTGCAACAGATATATCTGCTACTCAAACACAGTTAAATGCAGCACAAGCTAAGTATGACAAACAAAAGGCTTTGCTAGAACAAAGGGTAGTAGCTATGTATGAAGGAGGAGATACATTATACTTAGATGTTTTACTAGCCTCTAAAGGAATAGAAGATTTCATATCTAAATATTACTACTTATCTCAAATGACACAATATGATAAAGACTTATTAGATAGCGTACAAACTGAAAAACAAGATTTTGAAAATCAACAAATAAAATTACAAAACCAACAGGCACAACTAAAAGCATTATATGATAGTGAACAAAAAACAGCTGCAACACTTGAGGATACTAGAACAATTAGAAATAGCTATTTAAATCAATTATCAGAAAAGCAAAAAAAGGTACAATCTGACATTGATCAATATGAAAAAGATCTTGCCAATATAGATGCACAAATTTTACAAGTTTCAATTTCAAGTGTTAATCCTAATTATGCTGGAGGAGAAATGGCATGGCCAGTGCCAGGGTATCATACAATAACATCTGGCTTTGGAATGAGAATTCATCCAATATTTAAGGTATGGAGCATGCACACAGGAGTTGATATTGCAGCACCAGAAGGAACACCGATTGTTGCTGCGAATGATGGAGTTGTAGCAGAAAAAGGATATAACCAGTCATATGGAAATTATATATTAATAGATCATGGTGGAGGATATTCAACATTCTATGGGCACGGAAGTAAGGCTGCATATAAGTCAGTTGGAGACATAGTTAAAAAAGGTGATGTAATTATGCCAATTGGTACTACAGGTTATTCAACGGGACCGCATTTGCACTTCGAAGTAAGAATAAATGGTACTGCGGTAGATCCGTTACCGTATATTACATCAAATGGACAATCATCTGCTGGAATGTAAATAAAATGTTAATTCTAGGCACAAATGTGTGTGCCTATCATTGGAAAAAAATAGAAAATTTGGAGGATTTTAGAAAGTGAAAGAAAAGAAAATGTTATTAAAATTATGTGCAATGATAACAGTTATATTATTATCTTGTTCTATGCTAGTTAATCCAATAAATGCTGCTACAGCCAGTGATTATAATAAGCAAATCAACAAGATAAATAGTGAAATTACTAGTTCAAAACAACAATTAGATGGAGTTGAAACTCAAAAATCTACTGCATTAAATCAAATTCAAACTCTAACTGCACAAATTGATAATAGCCAAAATAAGATTGATACTTTAAATAAACAAATTTCTGATTTAAACAATCAAATTACAAGTAAACAAAAAGAAATTGATGCAAAACAAGCAACATATGATGATAATTTTGAAAAGTTTAAAGGAAGGATAGTTTCTGCATATATTGCTGGCGATACTACGTATTTAGATGTTTTGTTATCATCTAAAAATTTATCTGATGTATTATCTAATTGGTATTATTTAACAGAAATCGCCCAAGCAGATAAATCGTTATTGAATGAGTTAAGTGCAGAAAAAGCTGATTTGGAAAGTGCACGATCGGATTTAGAGACTTCGAAAGAAAAATTAACTGCTGATAAAAAATCTGTTCAACAAGAACAAAAAACATTGGTAAATTCTAAAAATGCTAAAACTCAGGCTGTTAGCAAATTAACAGCACAAGAAAAAACTATACAAAAAGAACTAGATCAAATGGAACAGGACAAAATTGCCGTTCAAAAGAAGCTTCAAGCTCTTTCTAGTTCAAATATTGCACCACAAACTCCAAATAAATATGGATATATTAGTCCATTAGCTGGGAGAACTACAAAAGATATTTATTGTGGATGGCAAGGTTATCCAGGGCATACTGGTGTAGACTTTAGTTATGCAGGAATATTAGGACAAAATATTTTAGCGGTAAAAGCGGGAACAGTAGTAATATCTGATGCTTTAAAAAATTCAAATGGAACTTATAGAAGTTATGGAGAATACATAGTAATAGATCATCATGACGGAAGTGCAACACTATATGCACATGGATTGCCTGGATCAAGAAAAGTTCATGTTGGAGACAATGTTAGCCAAGGGCAAGTAATTATGAGAGTTGGTACCACAGGAAATTCAACAGGACCACATTTGCATTTTGAGGTAAGAATTAATCGGAGTTCCAGTTAACCCAACGCCATACTTACCGTAGATTGCATTTTAAAAATTTATATGCATATATTAATTTAGGGTGTTTTACCCAATAATAGAAAGAAGGAATTATTTTAATGGAAAGTTCAAAAGCAAAATCAATTTATAAAATTATAATGGCGGTTGCATTAACTGCATTAATCACGTTTTTAGGGACATCGTTATATTTTTTTAATAAAATAAATAATGACCCAAATATTATAACATTATCAAATAGTAACAATCAACAAATAACAGATTTAGATAAAGCAATACAAGCAGTTAGAGCAGTTATTAACAATAATTATTTAAATGCGGATCAAATAAACGAGCAAGACCTTATTGATGGTGCAGTTAAAGGTTATGTTGCAGGTCTTGGAGATAAATATAGTGAATATTTTACCGCAGATGAATGGGCTACATATCAAGCTGTTGCATTAGGCAACTTTGAAGGTATTGGAATTAACATGGATATTGATACTGCATCAAATAGAATCGAAATTGTATCTCCTATACCTGAAACACCTGCAGAAAAAGCGGGATTAAAAGCGGGAGATTTAATAATAAAAGTAGATGGAGTAGAATATACTGGAGATCAACTGACGGAAGCTTCAAACAAAATTAAAGGTCCTGCAGGAACAACTGTAACCTTGGAAATTTTAAGGGGTACACAAACATTAGATTTTACTATTACAAGGGAAGAAATTAGAACTTCTCCAATAACAACAAAAGTATTGGAAAATAATATAGGATATATGAATTTTACAACTTTTGATGAAGGAATAGCAGCTGATTTTGCAGCTAAATATGCTGCTTTGGCAAAGCAAGGTGTTAAATCATTAATTATAGATGTTAGATTTAATGGTGGAGGATATGTTGATGGAGCATTATCAATATTAGATACTTTGTTGCCTAAAGGTAAGGTAGAACTTATAACAGATGACAAAACAAATGGTGAAAACACATATAAAACAGATAAAGATGGAAATATCACAATGCCAATAGTTGTACTTGTAAATGAATATTCAGCTAGTGCAACAGAAATATTTGCAGGAGCATTGAAAGAAAATGGTAGAGCAAAATTAGTTGGTGCTAAAACGTATGGAAAAGGTGTAATACAAAGCGTTCTTCCAGTAGATGGTGGTGCATTAAAAATTACATCAGAAGAATTCTTTACACCAAATAAAAATAAAATAAATGAAACTGGTATTGAACCAGATTATGCTGTGGCAGTTCCAGATAAATATAAAGATACTATGGATATTCCAGCAGCAGATGATACTCAATTGCAAAAAGCAATAGATTTATTGAAATAGGTTTAAATTAATAAAATTCTATTGACAAAGAGGAATAAAAATGCTAAGATATATGTTGTCAATAGAAAATGCGGGCGTGGCGGAACTGGCAGACGCGCTAGACTTAGGATCTAGTGTCTTCGACGTGGGGGTTCAAGTCCTCTCGCCCGCACCAATAAATTTCAAAAAATTCTATTGACAAAAATACTTTTATAAAGTATAATAACTTCATGTTTAATAACTGCGGGTGTAGTTCAATGGTAGAATTCTAGCCTTCCAAGCTAGTTACGTGGGTTCGATTCCCACTACCCGCTCCATTTTAAAACAGCTTACGAACCAATATGGTATCGTAAGCTGTTTTTGTTTTGTAGGGGCGAATATCATTCGTCTGGTTTTATTTTTATATACCATATCCATAAATATAACTACTATTAATTGAGTATTGATTTGCACGGCATGCATTATAAGAATTCCCTTCAATGGTATATACTGTTCCGTTTTCTACATATCTAACAATTCCAACATGTTCAGCTGTTTGGCTTCCATCCCAGCAAAAGAATATAATGTCACCCGCATTTGGTACGGTTCCTGCATTTTTCCACAATCCATGTGCTTTAAACCAAGCTGCACCACTTGGACAATATGAAAACATCGGAACTTGACCAAGTGTAATATATCCACATTGGTTGGCACACCAGCTAACAAAACAAGCACACCATTCTACTTGACAACTATATCCATACCAACTCCAGTAAGGTTGTCCTCCTACATTGCCAAGCTGAGATTCTGCAACTTTAACAATATTGCTACTATTTTGTATAGATGGAGCTGGAGTTAAGGCTGCAATTTGTGACTTTATACTTGCTGCTTTTTGCTTATATTGATCTATTTGTTGTTGTAGTGTCTTTTCTTGTGCAGTTAATGTACTCATTTTAGAAGATAACTCAACTTTAGAAGCAGTAAGTGAATTTTTTGTTGTTTGAAGTTTTTCTTTTCGTAAGTTCAAGCTGTCCTGCTGTGATTTTAAATTATTTTCCGTATCTTGTATTTGGGCTTGTTGCTTTGCTATAGCACTCAAAAGGTCATTATCATAACTTACAATTTGAGATACAAGATAATATTTCGAAATAAAATCTGTAAGACTTGATGAGTTAAGCAAAACATCTAAATATGAAGTGCTACCAGTTTCATAAATGGCTACAATTCTCTGATTTAAAGTATCCTGTTGTTTTTTATATTGTTCTTTAGCAGCATTTAATTGATCTGTTGTTTCCTTTATTGTTGTTTGTAAATTTGAAATTTGATCATTTAAACCTGCGATTTGATTTTGGTAAGATGTAATTTTATTATTAATATCATCCATTTGTTGAATAGTGGATTTGTTTTCCTTGGTTGCGGCATCAAGTTGACTTTGAGCTGCTTTTTGTTTGTTTTGTATGTCATTTAAATTATTCTGCAAACTTTCTTTAGTATCCGCATATACATTAAAACTCATACTTATCATAATGATTAGAATAACAGTAATACTAGCAATTTTTTTCATAATTGTTCTCCTTCGTTTCATCTAGTATATCAATAAAAAAAGTATTTTTCAATACTTTTTTCGACTTTTTTCCAAATAATAAGATAAGTAAGAATATTAAGTTTATTGTAAAATATAATTTAGTATGTTATAATCATATAAATCTATTTTATAAAGGGGGTGATTTAATGTTTGAGAATATGAGAAAGTATAAGGCAGAAGCTCTTGGAACAATGGTATTAGTTTTATTTGGATGTGGTGCAGCAGTTATAGCAGGAACATCTTTAGGAGTATTAGGAATTGCATTTGCATTTGGTTTAGCTATAATGGCTATGGTGTATACAATAGGACCTATTTCTGGATGCCACATCAATCCAGCAGTGTCGCTTGCAATGTTTATAAATAAAAGAATAAACTTAAAAGAATTTGTTTATTATGTTATTTCACAATTAGTAGGTGGTATTGTAGGAGCTTTATTATTGTTTTGCATTTTAAAATTAGGCAATTATAGCGTGGCTAATATGGGGCAAAATTCTTTTGGCGACTTTAAATGGTATGGAGCATTTATAATTGAAATAATATTAACTTTTGTATTTGTTCTTACAGTTATAGGAGTAACAGGTAAAAAAGGAAATGCAAATAATGCAGGAATCGTAATTGGTTTAGCTTTGGTATTAGTACATATTTTAGGAATTAAATTAACTGGTACCTCAGTAAATCCAGCAAGAAGCTTAGGACCAGCACTATTTGCTGGCGTAGATGCTTTAAAACAATTATGGGTATTTATAGTTGCACCATTGGTAGGAGGTGCTCTTGCTGCTGTATGTGGTAAGTTTGTATTGAAGTCAGAGGCATAAATCAATACTTTTTTTGTTTTAGAATATCGTAAAAAGAAAGAATCACAATTCTTTCTTTTTTTTGTTCTAAAAAGGACAGGCACAGCATATATATAATATTATGGAAAATATATTAGCTTTTTTCTCTGAAAATATAGCCCAAATACTGAAATCATATTTATCCCCAAAACACATATTAGAAGTTGAAGAAATTAGAATAAGAGCAAATAATCCAATTATTATTAAAAATAATGATGGGGAGATAATTTTAGATTATATAATAACTACAGATGACTTGTTAAGAACATTAGAGAAAATATGTGAAAATTCAATATATACTTATCAAAACCAAATTTGTAATGGATTTATAACTGTAAAAGGGGGCCATAGAGTTGGCATTACTGGGAATGCAGTTGTTGAAGGTGAAAAAATAATTAATATTAACTACATATCTTCATTAAACTTTAGAGTGGCAAAACAGATATTAGATTGTAGTAATAGTATATTAAAATATGTAACGGAAACCGCAACAAATACAGTAAAAAACACATTGATTGTTTCATCACCAGGAGCAGGCAAAACAACTATATTAAGAGATTTAGTACGAAAAATTAGTTCTGGCTTTAATGGTTTTAAAGGGCTAACGGTTGGTTTAGTAGATGAAAGAGGTGAAATTGCAGCAATGTACAAAGGAATACCACAAAATAATATTGGTATAAGAACAGATGTAATTGATAATGTTCCAAAGTCTGAAGCAATGAAATTGCTAATACGTTCTATGGCACCCCAAGTAATTGTTGCAGATGAGATAGGAGGAATATATGATGTAGAAATAATAAATTATGCAGTATGTTCTGGTGTAAAAGGTATCTTTACAGCACATGGAGCAACTTTTACTGATTTAAAATTAAATCACACGTTGAATACATTAATTAAAGACTATATTTTTGAAAGAATAATTTTTTTAGAAAATAAAAAAGTAAGAGAAATTGATTATTTCAATCCACGCACTTTGAAGTATGAGAAATTAGGAGAAAAAACAGCATGTACATAAAATTAATAATCATATTTGCAATTTTATTAACTTCAATAAGGATAGGAAGTTTAATTTCAAAAAAATATATTAATCGAGTAATAGAATTGCAAGAATTCAAGAGTGCATTAAACATATTCAAAACTAAAATAAAATATACATATGAACCGATTACAGATATTTTTAACGAAATATCTAGTAAATTTGAAAATAATGTTTCAACATTGTTTAAAAATGTGGGAATTGAGATGAAAACCAAAAGTGCAGGTGAAGCATGGGACGTTTGCTTAGAAACTACAGCTTTAAATGTTAAAGATGAAGATAAGAGGGTGCTTAAAAATTTAGGTAAATTATTAGGCAAAACCGACAAAGATGGACAAATTAACGAAATAGAAGTTACGGAAGAATTCTTGGACTTACAAATAAAAAAGGCACAGGAAGAAAGACAAAAGAATGAAAAATTATATAAAACTCTGGGGGTAATTTGCGGACTCGCTTTTGGAATAATTTTAATATGAAAGGAACTTGTTACGAAGAATGGATATAAATTTATTATTTAAAATAGCAGCAATAGGTATTTTAGTTGCAGTACTTCATCAAGTGCTGACTAGAGCAGGAAGAGACGATCAAGCAATGATGACTACTTTAGCAGGGTTAGTAATAGTTCTAACAATGGTTATAAAAGAAATCAGCACACTGTTCACTACGGTAAGAACGATGTTTAACCTCTAAATACAAAAGGAGCATTTTACATTGGATATTGTAAAAATAATTGGAATAGGTCTAATTGGCGTAATAATAATTATCATATTAGGACAATATAAACCAGAGTTTGCATTGTATATCTCCCTTATAATAGGAGTATTAGTATTTTTTCTTGTTGCAGACAAGTTGTCTGGAATAATCAACTTACTTTCAAATTTATCTAATCAAGCAAGTATTAATAAAGAATTTATAGTAATACTTTTAAAAATAACTGGAATCGCACTTCTTACAGAATTTGCAGTAAGCGTTTGTAAAGATTCTGGTGAAACTGCAGTAGCGTCAAAGATTGATTTTGGTGCAAAAATAATAATGGTTTCAATATCGATACCAATTATTTCTAGCTTGTTGGAAACTATACTAAAAATTTTACCATAGCATAAAGGTTAATATTATCTAAAACATCCGCTTGGGGTGGATAGTATATGTTTTTAAAAAGCTCCTCCAAGCCTCCGAAGACTCCCTGGGCCTCGTAATTGCTGTCGTTCACTTTTTAAAAACATATACTATCCACCCCAAGCTGCTTTGCTGAAAACGGTTAGAAGGATGGGTCAAATGAAGAAAATAACTATTGTTTTATTGCTATTTTTATTACTAATTATACCTACAACAATTTATGCAACAGAGACAACAAATGAAGTTATTGATGAACAAAAGTCATCACTAAATATACAAAAATTCATTGACGAAGCAAATAAATATACAACGAATGTTTCACCAGAGTTAAATGCAGAAAGTTTACTTACTTCAGCCATAAAAGGAGATGTTAATAACAATACTATTGCAAGTAGGATTCTTTCTCTCTTTGGAAGCGAAATTGTAGATGCATTAAAATTATTAGGCACAATACTTGCAATAATTGTTATAGGCAGTATATTAAAAACAGTGACCGAAAACATGGAAAATAAGAGTGCTACACAGATTGCATATTATGTACAATACATATTAATTGTTACAGTAATGTTTAAAAATTTTTCAGATATAGTACTAAGTGCAAGAGAAGCAATACAGGGGATAACTGGCTTTATGAACTTATTAGTACCAATCTTAATAACGCTTATGATAAGCACTGGAAGCCTCATTTCAGCTAATCTTGTTCAACCAATATTATTGTTTTTTATAACATTTGTAGGTAACATGATATCGAATATTATAATTCCATTCATTTTAGTAGGAACTGTACTCGGAGTAATATCACAGATTTCAGATAAAATTCAAATTGGGAAAATAGCAAAGTACTTTAAAACAAGCACAATATGGATAATGGGTATTACATTAACAATATTTGTTGGAGTTCTTTCGTTAGAAGGAACTTTAAGTAGCACAGTAGATGGTATAACGGCGAAAACAGCAAAAGCAGCAATATCAGGATTAATTCCAATTGTAGGAAAAGTTTTAGGGGATGCAATAGACACAGTAATGGGAAGTGCAGTTATTTTAAAAAATGCAGTAGGGTTAGTAGGAATTGTTACAATAATTAGCATATGTATATTGCCAATAATAAAATTAATACTTTTGAGCCTTACATATACAGTTGCTACTGCCTTATCAGAGCCAATTGCAGATGGAAAAATTGTAAAACTATTAGAACAGTTTGGTGATACATTTAAATTACTTCTAGCAATTCTTTTTGTTGTATCAGTAATGTTCTTAATAGGTATAGCAATTGTAGTAAAAATGTCTAACAGTGGAATGATGTACAGATGATAAGTAACTATATTAGTAGAGTAGCACGAGAGAAGAACGGTGTTGTGAACCGTATGGGAGTAGAGTAGCACGAGTGGTAGGTATGTATTTTTAAAAAACTGCCCGACAGCCCTTTGAGGCATACGGATTACCCCTTGACTTGGAGGGAGTTTTTTAAAAATACATACCTACCACGGAAGCGGACTACTGTAGTAGATTTTCTATGGAAGATACTCATGAAGGGAGAAATAACTAAATTGGTACAATTCTTAAATTCATGGGCAAGCGGACTAATTGTGGCAGTAATAATAGGAACTCTTTTAGAAATGATATTGCCAAACAATACAAATAAAAAATACGTAAAAATAGTAATAGGCATCTTCATACTTTTCACAATAATTTCACCTTTCATAAATAAGTTTAGTAACGGCGTGAGCCTAAACATAGACACTTTAGAAAAAAACATAATACCATCACAAGAAGCTTATGTTGAAGTTCCTACAAGCGCTAATTCGATAACAGATGATGAAACAGTAAAAAAGTTATATTTAGCAAATTTAGAAAAAGAAATAACAGCAGGGGTTGAAAATTTAAACTATACAGTAAATAATATAAATGTTCAATTAGAAAGTGGCCAAACTTATGGGAATATTGATAGTGTTACATTGAATGTTGAACCGAAAAACAAGGTGGAAATTGTTGAAAAAATTAATATAGCTATTAGCGAAGATGCCACTCAAACAACGGGAAAAAGTAAATTGTCACAGGGAGATATTAATACAATAAAGGATTTTTTATATACGAATTATGGGATAAATAAAGATAAAATAAATTTATTATGAAATTAATAAGACGTCCGCTCGTAGAGGTTAGTATAATACTTTTAAAAAAGCTCCTCCAAGCCTCCGAAGACTCCTTGGGCCTCAAAGGGCTGTCGTACGCTTTTTTAAAAGTATTATACTAACCTCTACGAGCTATTTTGCTGATAAATTCAGAAAGGATAAAATTATGTTTAAAGAACAATTTGAAAAAATTAAAAAACTATTTAAAAATGAAAACATATCTGAAAAGAAAAAGATACAAAATTTGGTGTTCTTCCTTATATTGCTCGTTATAACTATTATTGCTATAAATTTTATTTGGAAGGATAATAATAAAAATCCACCTTCAACGAATATGGATAATAATGTAGAATTAGCAGCGGCTTATGATAATATTTTAACAAACACAACAGACAGTAATTCTTCAAGTAATAGTTTACAAGATAACTTAGAAAAAATTTTATCAAGTATAAAAGGGGCGGGTGCTGTTAAAGTATTAGTTACATATTCTGAAAGTAGTAGCGTTGTTCCAATATATAATGCAAGTACAAATACAAGTACAACAGAGGAAAAAGATACAAGTGGTGGAACTAGAACGATAGACCAACAGGGAAGTAGCAAAGATGTTGTATTTACACAAGATAATGGAAATCAAACTCCAATAATAGAAAAAACCATTATGCCTAAAATTGAAGGAGCAGTCGTCTTAGCGGAAGGAGCAAATGATACACAAATAAAAAGTAATATCATTCAAGCAGTACAAGCGGTTACAGGATTAAGTATGTATAAGATTCAAGTGTTTGAATTGGATAAGTAAATAATAGTTTATAATAATATTTCCGCTCTTAGAGGTTAGTGTATACTTTTTAAAAAATCCCCATGTGTTGAATAGTGAGAGGAGTACATAATCATGTGATTAGAGTAGCGCAAGGGGTAGGTATATCTTTTTAAAAAAATTGCCCGACAGCCCTCCCAAGGCAACGGATTACCCCTTGACCTGGAGGGAGTTTTTTTAAAAAGATATACCTACCCCGGGAGCGAGCTATTGTAGGATAATTACATAAATACATTTATCACGAGCGGACTATTGTAGACTATTTCCATATAAGAGGAGGGAAAGGAGATGATTTTTATTAAAGTAGTTAGAAAAAATCAAATAATAGTATTTATACTTGCATTATTGTTAGTTACAGTAGGATACATATCCTATAAACCGGGTGATAACACACAACTTGTAAGTACAACATTAGACAATAGTGCAGTAGCAGATATTGGAGATGCAACATTAGTTAGCAGTAGTAGCATTGTAAATACTATTGAACATGCGGCTTCAAGTACAAAAGATACTAATAATACTTTAACAAATGATATATCAGATGCAAGTGCGACAACAACAGCTTCAAATACTTCAAACGATGCAGGCACAACGGTGGATAATTATTTTGCAGACACAAAATTAGAAAGGGAAAGAATGTATTCACAAAGTTTAGATGATTATCAACAATTAGCTGACAATCCAAATATTCCAGCAACACAAAAATCTATTATTACAAATGAAATTACCAAAATAAATAATTTGCAAAATTCAATAATGATAGCAGAAAATTTAATAATGAATAAAGGTGTAGATGATGTGGTAATTTTAGTTAATAGTGATAATAGTGTAAACGTAATTGTAAAAACGAAAGATTTATCCACAGCATTAGTTGCACAAATTCAAAATATTGTCACAAGGGAATTGAATGCGAAAATAGAAAACGTACACATTTCGAGCAGATAAAATTTTATTCGATTGTCAGATTTATGTGACCTTGACTTTTCGACAGAAATTTGGTACAATTATGTTATGTGAAGATTTTTTAGTAGTCAAACTAAAACAACAGGAGAAGAGGAATGCTAAAAAAAATACGGATTATTCCATCAGTCGAAAAAAAATGGACTATTCTCGCAGTCGTCGTTCTTTTTTTGTCGTTGCCTGGTTATGTAGAATTTCAGTACAGATACCAGGAAATTAGTGACAAGGAGCTCCAGAAAAGGGAGCAGGTGTTTCATGAGCTATTAGCTCTGAAAAAAGAATCGTCAGTTGTAAGATGGTATTTGGGTCATCTTCAAGGTATTACCCAAAATAGGATTAAGCAGCGAATGGGTGAGCCATTTTAGCCACATTCGCAAAGAAGTTTGAAAAACTTCCCTAAACAATTGTTAGGGGAGTTTTTATATTGCAAAAAATTCTGTAAAAAAATTCTTGTAAAAATTATTTCTTTATAGTATACTGTACTTGGAAGAATTTAGGAGGTTTATGAACTATATAGAAGAAATTTTAAATCTAGTTTATCCCAATGTATGTGGTATTTGCGGAAAAATAAACAAAATTTCTATATGTAATAAATGTAACATAAAAATAAAACAATATATAAACCCAAAATTAGAAAAACTTGAAAACAATAAAATTGGCTATATGTATCTTTTTAAATATGATAATATACTTCGAGAAAAAATGATTTTATACAAATTTCATGAAAATTCATACTTATTTAAAATGTTTTCAGAAATTGTGATAAAAAATGAACTAGCAAATAATTTTTTGAAGCAATACGATATAATAATACCCGTTCCAATTCATAAAAACAGAAAAAAATCAAGAGGATACAACCAATCTGAATTAATAGCAAAAGAATTAGCAAAGAACTTAAAAATACAAATAACGACAAATACGTTAATAAAACAAAAAAATAATATATCACAAAGTACATTAAATAAAATAGAAAGAATACAAAATGTAAAAAATGTGTATGCTTTAAAAAATGATAGAATTTTAAAAAATAAGAAAGTCTTGATATTCGATGACATATACACAACTGGCAGTACTGTGAGTGAATGTATAAAAACGGTAAAACAAGCACAACCAAAACAAATTGGAGTGCTCACGCTGGCGAAAGATTAGAAATATGTGGGAGCATGGCTTTATTGATAAATAAAATTAGTATAGAAAAAAATATGTGAAAAACAATTTATAAGCACAAAGGGGGAGGAATTCATGGAAGACTTGGTAGAAAGCATACTAGACTACGTTAAATCTGATTACACAGATTATGCGATTATGATTAACGGCGAATGGGGAAGCGGAAAAACCTATTTTTGGAACCATCAAATAAGAAAGAAAATTGAAGCATTAGAATTAAACGGAAAAAGATATACAACAATATATATGTCTTTGTACGGTGTATCTAATTTGGAAGATATAAGCAAAAAAATATTTATTGAAACTACACAGTTAATGGATAAAAACTTAAAAAGATATATGGACTTAAATAGTCAAAATTCCATACCTGAATATGCAAAAACGGGCTTAGACATGGCAAACTTTTTTGGTGTTACACAAAATGGCGACAAAATAGATTATAAAGAATTTTTTAATACAGATGATAAAATATTATGTTTTGATGATTTGGAAAGAGCAAATGTGGATGTTATTGATATACTTGGTTATATTAATAATTTTGTTGAACATGATCACATAAAAACAATAATAATATGCAATGAAAAGGAGCTTTCAACAAAATTAAAAAGCACTAACTTAGAAATGAAAACTTTTATTGCAACTTATTTGCTGGATAAAGAAGGCGACCTAAATATAACCGATAAACCAATGGTTGAAAAAATCAGGGACAAGATTGAATATGTATTTGATAAAGCCAATGATTATGAAAGAATAAAAGAAAAATTAATTGGTGAAACATTTGAATATAAACCCGAATTCACATACATAATAAATGGACTATTAATGAGATACGAATCAAACTCAGATTTAATTAGGTTCTTAAGAACGAACACAAACTTAATAATTTCTACGTTCAATAAAAGTGGTACGAAAAATTTAAGAATACTTAAACATGCATTGAATGATTTCGCTAAAATATATTTGACGGTGAATAAACACTATCCAAACACAAATTATAGAGTTCTTCAAACGATGATGATATTTACAATAGCAATTTCTTTTGAAATTAAATCTGGGAAAATAACAAAGGATAAATTTTTAAATATTATGAACAATGAAGAATATAAATCAATATTAGTGTCTTCAAGAGTGTTCATGGATAATAGACAGTTTTATATTAAAGAGTTCGACAATAACTATTATTTCAATTTTAAGGCAGAATATAGATTTTTTAAATTTATAGAATTATATGTTCGTACTAGAATTTTCGATATGAAGGTATTTAAAGAAAATATGGAAACAATAATAAATACCGTTGATACTGAAAAATTGCCAGGATACAAAAGATTATTAACAGAAGAATACTGGAAAATAAACGAAGATCAATTCCCTAAAGTAATAGAAGATGTAATAGAAGATGTTAAGGAGGGGAAACTAAAACCTATAGAAATTGTCAAATTATATGCATATTTCAGCTATTTTATATCTAAGGGGTTGATTAGTTATAATATATTGAATATAAAAAATATATTTTTTACTGGATTAAACCTAGCTTCATTATCTTCAGAATATTGTGCAAATGCTGAAGAAGAACTATTAAACCTTGGAGTGTCTGAAGTTGGTGAAGGCATGGAAGAAATTTTTAAATATTTTATTGAAATTAACTTAAGGCTTAAAGAAAAAATGTATATTGAAAAAGCAGAAGAAATTTTCAAATGTATACCTATGAAAATGGAAAATTTTTATGAAAAGTTTGCTCAAGAATGTATGGATGTTCCAATGCTGAAGTATTACGATATGATACAATTGTTCCAAAGGCTTGCATGTGCAAATAATGAAGATATTGTAACAATAAAAGAAATTTTTCAAAATAGGTATAAATTATATATGGATAAATTAAAGCCAGAAATGAAAAAATTAAAGCAATTAAAGGATATAACTGACGAATATATTTCTAATAAAGGCAATAATATAAAGATAGTTATTTTAAAGGAATTTGCAGAAGAGTTAGCAAATATACTGGCGACATAATGGATTGTACTTTTTTACAAAGTTACCATAAAAATTTTTACTGAATGTAAATGTTGATATCGCAATCTCGGAAAATGTCGAAAATAAGTTATTCACAGAGTTATGCACATTATCCACATACATGCGGGTCTGTAATAAAGTAAACTTGTACGATGAAAAAAGTAAACATAATGATGAAAATTTGACATATTTACAATAAGTCCGCTTCTGGAGGTTAGATATATTATTTTTAAAAAAGGCCTTCCAGGTCAAGGGGTAATCCGTATGCCTCAAAGGGCTGTCAGGCACTTTTTTAAAAATAATATATCTAACCTCCAGAAGCTACTATGTAATAATTATATAAAATTTACAAATACTAAAACAAGAAAGAAGAAAGGAAGGAACTTATGAAAAAATACGTTTATATGTTTAGCGAAGGAAATGCAAATATGAAAGAATTACTTGGAGGAAAGGGAGCAAATTTATCAGAGATGATGAATTTAGGACTGCCTATTCCAAATGGCTTTACAGTAACAACTGAAGTATGTACAAAATACTATAATGATGGTGGGAAAATATCTGAGGAGATTGAACAAGAAATTTTAAATTCACTAAGAAAATTAGAGGAACTAACAGGAAAAAGATTTGGAGATGTTAATAATCCGTTACTTATCTCTATTCGCTCTGGGGCAAGGGCTTCGATGCCTGGGATGATGGATACCATATTAAATTTAGGATTAAATAATACTGTTGTGGAACATTTAAAATCAACAAATAAAAGATTTGCTTATGATAGTTACAGACGTTTTATACAAATGTTTAGTGATGTAGTAATGGAAGTTGACAAGTCCTTATTTGAAAAGGAACTTGATGAACTTAAAAAAGAAAAAGGAGTTAATTCAGATACAGAATTAACAGCAGAAGACCTTTCTGTTTTAGTTCAAAAATTTGAAAAAATATATAAAAAAGAGGTTAAGTCTGATTTCCCACAAGATCCTAAAACTCAATTAATGGAGGCAATTAAAGCTGTGTTTAGGTCTTGGAATAATCCGAGAGCCATAACATATAGAAAATTAAATGAAATTCCAAGCGATTGGGGAACTGCTGTAAATGTTCAAGAAATGGTGTTTGGGAATATGGGAGAAACTTCAGGGACAGGTGTTGCATTTACAAGGAATCCTTCTAATGGCGAAAATAAAATATATGGCGAATACCTGATGAATGCTCAAGGGGAAGATGTTGTTGCAGGAATTAGGACACCTCAACCAATTGATAAATTAAAAACGGTAAATCCTGAAGCATATGAAAGTTTTGTAACTTATGCAAATAAATTAGAGAAATATTTTAAGGATATGCAAGATTTAGAATTTACAATAGAAAAAGGGAAATTATATATTCTTCAAACTAGGAATGGGAAAAGAGCCGCAGAAGCTGCTTTGAAGATAGCAATAGATTTAGTAGAAGAAAAATTAATTACAGAAAAACAAGCTCTTTTAAGACTTGATGCAAAACAATTGGATCAAGTCTTACATCCAAATTTCGACCAAGAGTCATTAAAAAAAGCTAAAATAATTGCAACAGGACTACCAGCGTCTCCAGGAGCAGCAACGGGGAAAGTAGTATTTACAGCAAAAAGAGCAGTTGAGTTAAAAAAAGAAGGAGAAAAAGACCTGATTTTAGTAAGAAATGAAACTTCTCCAGAAGATATTGAGGGAATGCATTCTTGTGAGCGGAGTTTTAACTGTAAGAGGAGGTATGACTTCACATGCAGCTGTTGTAGCAAGAGGTATGGGAACTTGTTGTGTAGCGGGATGTGGAGAAATTATAGTAAATGAGGAAGAAAAATATTTTACCGATTCAGAAGGAAACAAACATGCAGAAGGCGACTATATTTCTTTAGATGGAGCAACTGGAAATATATATGGTGAAAAAATAAAAACTATAGAAGCAAGTGTTTCTGGAAATTTTGCAACTATTATGAAATGGGCAGATAAATATAGACAGTTACAGATAAGAACTAATGCAGATACTCCAAATGATGCAAAACAAGCATATAACTTTGGGGCTGAAGGAATTGGACTTTGCAGAACGGAGCACATGTTCTTTAATGCGAAGAGGATATTTATAATGAGAGAAATGATTCTTGCTAAAACAGTGGAGCAAAGAGAAAAAGCTTTAGCTAAGCTTCTACCAATGCAAAAGTCTGATTTTGAAGGATTATTCAGAGAAATGAAAGGGTATCCTGTTACAATCCGTTTATTAGATCCGCCATTGCATGAATTTTTGCCAACAGAAGAAGATGAAATAAAAAAGCTTGCCAAAGATATGAAACGTACAATTAAAGAAGTACAAGAAACAATAAATGAATTACAAGAATTTAACCCAATGATGGGACACAGAGGTTGCCGATTAAGTGTATCGTTTCCAGAAATAACAAGAATGCAAACACGTGCAATAATTGAAGCTGGAATTTCTGTGCAAAATGAAGGGATTAAAGTTACGCCAGAAATAATGATTCCATTAATTGGAGATGTAAAAGAGTTAAAATATGTTAAGGGCTTAATAGTAGAAGAAGCAGAAAAAGTTTTAAAAGAAAAGAAAACAAATTTAAAATATACAATTGGAACCATGATAGAAGTTCCAAGAGCTGCAATACTAGCAGGAGATATTGCAAAAGAAGTTGAATTTTTCTCATTTGGAACTAACGATTTAACCCAAATGACATTTGGATTTAGCAGAGATGATGCTGGCAAATTTTTAAATGATTATTATGATAAAAAAATATATGACTATGATCCATTCCAAAGAATTGATGAACAAGGCGTAGGGAAATTGGTTCAAATGGCAGCTTGGTGTGGAAGAGAAACAAATCCTAAATTAGAATTAGGAATATGTGGCGAGCATGGAGGAAATCCAGCATCTATAGAGTTTTGCCAAAAATCAGGATTAAACTATGTTTCATGTTCACCATTTAGAGTTCCAATTGCAAGATTAGCAGCTGCTCAAGCAGTATTGAAAGGATTAAAAATATGAAATGTCCAGAATGTAGCCACCCTGAATCTAAAGTAATAGATTCAAGACCTAATGAAGATGGAACAACAATTAGAAGAAGAAGAGAATGTGAAAAATGCGGGAACAGATTCAACACCTATGAAAAAGTAGAAGACACTCCTATTATAGTTTTAAAAAAAGATGGAACGTCTCAAACATTCAATAGGCAAAAAATATTAAATGGGATTATTACCGCTTGCGAAAAAAGGCCAGTAACATTATCTCAAATGGAACACATAGTAGATGAAACAGAGCAAGACATCAAAAACAAATTAAAAAAAGAAGTATCAACCAAAGAAATAGGGGAAATGGTCATGGAAAAATTACGAAAACTAGATGAGGTGGCCTACATTAGATTTGCGTCAGTATATAGAGAGTTTAAAGATGTAAATTTATTTTTAGAAGAAATAAACAAACTGCTTAAAGATGAATAGTAAAATAATGTTTGAATAAAATTAATAGTATGAATGTAAAAATGATATTTAAGCCTAAAAGAGTTATTTTGGCAATTATACTATTAATTTTATTTATATTAGTAATTATACTATTATATAATATTAAAAAAAATACACATACTTCTTCAATATTATCAAAAACTCTAGCATTAAAAGGTATCGTAATATCCCAAGAAAATCTTGATAAGTTGAAAGGTAAAAAATTAGTTGCCCTTACATATGATGATGGACCTAACAAAAAATATACTCCTGAATTATTAGATATATTAAAAGAAGAAGACTCAAAAGCAACCTTCTTTATATTAGGCTCTAATGCTGAAGCTTCTCCAGAAATTTTACAAAGGATTGTTGCAGAAGGACATCAAATTGGCAATCATTCATACGACCATAAGCAATTTGTAGCTCTTTCTAGTGATAAGATACAATTTGAAATAAACAAAACGAATAATATTTTAAAGGAAATAACAGGAGTAACTCCAAATATGATTAGAACGCCATATGGCGAAGTTACAGATAAAATAAAAACAATTGTTAATATGCCCATTATATTATGGGATATAGATACTTTGGATTGGCAAACAACCAGTGCGAACAAAGTATATAATTCTATTATGTCTAAAGTGCAAGATGGAGACATTATTCTAATGCATGATACTTTTCCAGCGTGTGTGCAAGCAACTAAAATGACAATAGAAAAGTTAAAATCAGAAGGCTATGTTTTTGTAACTGTTGAAACATTAATACTTGCTAAGCAGGGTAAAATAGAAAATACCGTATATCGTTATGCGAGATGAAATTATTAGGATTGTATATGTAGGGGCGAGCATTGCTCGTCCGGACGAACAATGTTCACCCGGGACCAGAGGAATTTGATAAAATTATTGAAAAACGAGATAATTATAGTGCCGGACGAACAATGTTCGCCCCTACAAAAAAATTTTTTAAAAAGCCTTGACAAATTTAAAATAGTTTTGTATAATAATAGTTATGTTATAAAACTATTATTATACAAAACTATTTTGTTATATAAATTGGAGGAGGGGTGATTTAGATGGAAGGTGATTTAGAAAAGAAATTATCAGAAACAATGGCAAAATTTAGAAAAATTAAAGACTTTCAAAAACCAAGTAATGATTTAACTAGAGCCGAATTTTTTATGCTTAAGTCAATTGAAAAAACAATTAACGGAAATAAGGATAAACTTGTAACAATTACAGAAATCATTGAAAAGCTACAAATTGCAAAGCCAACGGCATCACAAATGTTAAATTCACTTGAAGAAAAAAGTTTAATAGAAAGAATTAGAACAAATGAAGATAGAAGAGTTGTATACGTTAAACTAACTGAAAAGGGTAAAGAGGTTTTGGAAAAAGCTCATAAGGAATTTTCTAAATTAACCAAAAACTTAATAACAAAGCTAGGGAAAAAAGACACCGAAGAATTAATCAGAATATTAGAAAAATTATACATTATTGCAAAAGATAGTAAGCAATAAGAAAGGGAGAATACAATTTTATGTTAAAATTAGGAAAATATTTAAAACCATTTACATTTATACTTATATTTGCAATGCTATTGTTGTTTGTACAGGCATATTGCGATTTAAATATACCAAACTATACATCTGATATAGTAAATGTTGGAATTCAACAAAACGGTATTGAAAACGCAGCACCAACAGCAATTAGCGAAAATGGTTTAACACTTATGAAAATTTTTATGACTGATACTCAAAAAGCTGTGATTGATCAGTCTTATACACTATTAACTTCAGGTCAAAGTAGTCAGTCAGATGTTGATAAATATCCATTATTAGCAACTGAAAATGTCTATGTTTTAACCAATGAAAAACCAAGCAACCAAGATGAATTAAATTCAGCTTTTGGCGAAGCTAGCAGTACACTTTTTAATTTTTTGAAAATTAAATTTCCAAGCATGTTCTCACAAGGATCAACTGGAGAAACTTCAATGAGCGATACATCTAACCTTGATGTAACAAAATTATATGATATGCTTCCAATGTTGCAAAGTACGCCTTCATCAGATATAGATGCTGCTAGAGAAGCAGGGCAAAACACTGCCGATTTAATGAAATCTCAAATAGGTATAGCTATTACAAAAGGATTTTATAAAGAATTAGGAATGGATACTAATCAAATACAAAATAAATATATAATCAATACAGGGATACTTATGCTAGAACTTGCTTTAGTTTCAGGAATTGCTACCGTTGTTGTTTCGTTTTGTTCATCTAAAATTGCAACAGGTATTGCAAGAAACCTTCGTAAAGATGTATTTGCAAAAGTAGAAAGTTTCTCGAATAATGAATTTGATAAATTTAGTGTTGCTTCTTTAATTACAAGAACAACACAAGACATTACGCAACTGCAAAATTTCTTGGTAATGGCTATAAGAATGATTTGTTATGCTCCAATTATAGGTGTTGGTGGTGTTATTATGGCACTTCACCATGCACCATCAATGGCATGGATTATAGCAATGGCAGTAGCATTCTTATTGGTATTAATGGGAGTGGTGCTTGTTGTTG
This sequence comes from Oscillospiraceae bacterium, assembly GCA_009778695.1. Classification (GTDB taxonomy): domain Bacteria; phylum Bacillota; class Clostridia; order TANB77; family CAG-508; genus WRFS01. Next base: position 26,262 of record WRFS01000011.1, on the reverse strand, counting down.
CAATGCCAAAATTCAGAATCATGCAAAAATTAGCAGATAGATTAAACCTAGTTACAAGAGAAGATTTGTCAGGTCTTTTAGTTATTAGAACTTTTGGTACACAAAAATTTGAAGAAAACAGATTTGATAAGGCAAATCAAGATATTACAAAGAATAACCTATTTATAAACAGAGTAATGATGTTTGTAATGCCAATTATGATGCTTCTTTTCAACCTAGTATCATTATTAATAGTATGGGTTGGAGCACATCAAATAGCTAACTCGGCTATACAAGTTGGAGATATGTTAGCGTTCATGGCTTATGCAATGCAAGTAATAATGGCATTCTTAATGTTCTCAATGATGTTTATTATGGTGCCAAGAGCTGCTGTTTCTGGAGGCCGTGTCTCTGAAGTTTTAAGTCAAGCTATTTCAATAAAAGATCCAAAAGATCCAAAACATTTTGAAAAAGATAACAAAGGTAGAGTTGAATTTAGAGATGTAAGTTTTAGATATGAAGGTGCTGATACAGATGTATTAAGTAATATTTCATTTATTGCAAAGCCAGGTGAAACAACAGCATTTATAGGTTCAACAGGTTCAGGAAAATCTACATTAATTAACTTGATACCAAGATTTCATGATGTTACAGGAGGTAAGATTTTAATTGATGATATAGATATAAGAGATGTTACACAACATGATTTACGTGATGAAATTGGATATGTTTCACAAAAAGGAATACTGTTTAGTGGCACAATAAAATCAAATATAGAATATGGAAATAGAAATGCAGATTATCCAGAAATAGAAAAAGCTTTGGAAGTGGCACAAGCAAAGAACTTCGTTGATGAAAAAGAAGATGGAGTAGATTCAGAAGTCAGCCAAGGTGGAACTAACGTATCTGGAGGACAAAAACAACGTTTAGCTATTGCAAGAGCATTAGTTAAAAAGCCGCCAATATATATTTTCGATGATACATTTTCAGCATTAGACTCTAAAACGGATGCTGACTTAAGAGCTGCATTAAAATCTTATACTGCTGAAAGTACTATTTTAATAGTTGCTCAGAGAGTAAGTACCATAATGTATGCTGAGCAAATTGTTGTTTTAGATCATGGAAAAATAGTAGGTAAAGGTACGCATGAAGAATTATTAAAGTCGTGTAAAGAATACTATGAAATAGCTTCATCACAACTTGGAGAGGAGAAATTGAATAATGAGTGAAAATGAAAACGTAAGTAATAATCAACAACCAAGACCTAGTAGTAGTCGTCGCAGATCTGGTGGTGGACGTCATGGCGGAATGGGAATGATGCCAGGGGAGAAAGCAAAAGACTTTAAAGGCACATTAAAAAAATTTCTTAATTATATAGGCAAATATAAAGTAAGAGTTATTTTTGTAATATTGTGTGCTATTGGTTCAACAATATTTACAATAGTGGGACCTAAAATTTTAAGTAAGGCTACAAATAAGCTTTTTGAAGGCTTAATGGGTATGGTAACTGGAACAGGAACAGGTATTGATTTTGGATACATTAGTGGCATCATTCTAACGCTTATAGCCTTATATGTAGCAAGTTTGATACTTTCATATGCACAAGGCTTTTTAATGTCAAGAGTATCTACAGGCGTAGTGTATAACTTAAGAAAAGATATTTCAGAAAAGATAAATAAATTGCCAATAAAATATTTCGACAAAAAAACACATGGAGAAGTTTTATCATATGTTTCAAACGACATTGATACAATTAATCAGACTTTAACGCAAGGATTAACACAATCCATTACTTCTGTTGTAACTTTTTTGGGAATATTGATTATGATGTTTACAATCAATTGGCAGATGACATTAGTTGCAGTTGGCATGGTACTTTTAAACTTTATATTTTTCCCAATAATAATGGGAAAATCACAAAAGTATTTTAAAGGGCAACAAGAACATCTAGGACATGTAAATGGACATATTGAAGAAATGTATGGTAGTCATATAATTGTTAAAGCATTTAATGGCGAAGAAGATTCTTTAAAAACATTTAATGAACATAACGAAAACTTATATAAATCTGCTTGGAAAGCACAATTTTTATCAGGTATAATTTACCCAATAACACTATTTATAGGAAACTTGGGTTATGTTGTAATAACTATATTAGGTGGTTACTTGGCATCAAAAGGAACCATAAATGTTGGTGATATTCAAGCATTTATGCAATATATCCGACAATTTACACAACCAATTGCGCAAATAGCTAATATTTCCAACGTGTTTCAACAAACAATGGCTTCAGCAGAACGTGTATTTGAGTTTTTGGAAGAAGAAGAAGAAGTTAAAGAAACAGAAAACCCAGTTAGTACAGACAATATTAAAGGTGGAATTGAATTTAAAAATGTTAATTTTGGATATGATCCAGAAAAAACAATTATTCATAACTTCAGTGCAAAAGTTGAACCAGGACACAAGATTGCGATTGTTGGTCCAACAGGAGCTGGTAAAACAACTATTGTAAAACTTCTAATGCGTTTCTATGATGTAAATAAAGGTGAAGTTTTATTAGATGGAAATAATATTAAGGACTTTACAAGAAATGGTCTACGTTCTCAATTTGCAATGGTTTTACAAGATACATGGTTATACAATACAAGTGTAATGGAAAATATTCGTTACGGCAAATTAGATGCTTCAGATGAAGATGTAATTAATGCGGCTAAAACAGCACAAGTTGACCATTTTGTTCACACTCTTCCTGAAGGCTATAATATGCTACTTAATGAGGAAGCAAGTAATATTTCTAACGGACAAAAACAATTGTTAACTATTGCTAGAGCAGTGTTAGCAGATCCAAAAGTATTAATATTGGATGAAGCAACCAGCTCAGTTGATACACGTACAGAAATATTAATTCAAACAGCCATGGATAATGTTATGAAAGGTAGAACAAGCTTTATTATAGCTCATAGATTGTCTACTATTAGAAATGCGGATATTATTTTAGTTATGAACGAAGGCGATATTGTTGAGCAAGGTAATCACGATGAATTGCTTGCAAAAAACGGCGTTTACGCAAACCTGTACAATAGCCAGTTTGAAGTAGAAGCCGAGTAGGGGCGAGCATTGCTCGTCCGAGATACTTGCGGGCAATAGAAAATTTGCAATTGGGCTGAAATTGGAGTATAATATAGATAGTGCAGTTTATTTTTTTGGCAACATGGTGTTTTTAACACTTTCTTAGGAGGAAAACATGTTTGCGTTCATCGATGGAATTTTAATTGTAATTATGGTTGTATATATGATTATAAGACCAAAAGACAATGATAACGATGATTGGTTCTAAGGAATGTTGTTCAATGGCAAGAGGGTGTCCTAAAATTAGGCCCCTCTCTTTTTTATTTATTCAAATATTCATATTTTTTCATCGCATCAAGCACGGTTGTTCAATTGAATCAGTGCACGAAAAATTAACAAAATGCTGTAATATTTTTTTACAAATTTTGTGAACGTTGGATTTATTAAAGTTGATATTTTTGAATTGGGTAATTTTGGAATATTTTTAAAATAGAAATTAAATGAAATTTGATTTAAAAATTTTATAGTAGAATAATCTCTTTAAGTACATTGTTCATGTCTCTTGCAGTATATGCAACTGATAAGATATATATGTAATTATCCATAATTTTGTATATAATTTTATGTTTTTTGTATATCAGTTGTCTTATATTATAATCATTATCACTTCCATGTTTCAACCTCTTTTCTTAAATCCTCATGAGATATAACTTTGCCTTCTTCGATTGCTTTTAATCCCATTGCAATTTTTTTTCTAATGTATAATGTATAAATTGCATCTTCCCATGTAGTGTCTTCTGGAAGAGCATTTACAGCTTCTAGTATTTGTGTTTTAACGTTATTCATGACTTTTTCACGACCTTTCTTTTTTAAATTTACTAATAATATTATATCAAATTTTTCTAAAATTACAAGGTTTTTATATAAGTTTATGTTGAGGATTGTTACTCTTTAACAGTTTTAAGTGGTGGAAATATAGTAAATGCTGTGATTCACATAAGAAATCAAATACAATAGTCCGCTCCCGGTGTATGTATATACTATACTCCAAAGGCTACTTTGCTGAAAACTGTTAACTAGTAACTTGGGATATTTTTAATTTGTAAAATGTTATTGTATTTATAAATAAAATATTATATAATAATTATACTAATATATAAAAGATTAGGAATTGAAATTACTCCAAGCATGGTTAATTTTACATGAAGATGAAGTATATAAAGCATGGAATAACGCTGTAAAAGGAATACCTTTTACAAAAATAAAACCATTAGAATAGAGGTGATTTATATGTATATAAAAGATGATATTGTTTACGCAAATACATTAGAAAAAGATATAAAACTTATCGACTTTAAAATTATAGCCGAGTTGTATTTATTATTAACATTTTCTACGGGAGAAAAAAGAGTCTTAGATTTTAAACCATTTCTTGAATATCCGATTTATGCGATCTTAAGTGATTTAAAGAAATTTGAACAAGCACATATAGATAATGGGTTGTTAACATGGGATGGTGGAAATATTGATATATCTCCAGAAACATTATATGCAAATAGCTATGAATATAATGATATTTTAGTAATGTAAAGTGTATACTGTGTTCATGCGAAAGGGGATAAGATTGAAGAAGATAATTTTAATAGTAATATTAGTACTAATCATTATATTAGGTGTAGTTTTTTATAAATACAACGATGTAATAATTCCAATTATATATTCAAGTGAAGACATTGGGTCATATGAAATAAAAACAATGTTAGAGGCAAAAAAGTTAAATCCAAAAACATATACATTTAATTTAGGAAATGAAACGGTAACAATTCCTTTACCAGATGGGGCAGTGGAATTTAAAAATAACGCTTACCCAAATGACATGCAATTTCTAATAAGCTTAAAAAATGATAATTTAGAAAAATATTTGAATGTGACCTTGCCGAATAATGGTTATAAAGTAGATCAAGAAGGTTCAGGGATTTTTATTGAAAGTCAAGATGGAACAATAAAATTTGTAGAGAGCGTAGCAATGTTTACTGCAAATTTTATGAAAATGAGGCTTTCTATATGATGGTTAATATTCATTCAAATATCCATTTTGAAATACAAGCAGAGTAAACAACGAAAATTTGCAATTGAGCTGAAATTGGAGTATAATACAGATAGTGCAAATTCATTTATCCTCTTTTTGCAACATGGTGTTCATTAAGAGAAAAAATTTTTTCAGAGGAGAAAAGCAATGTTATACATGATGATTGCTCTAGGTTTAGTGGGTATCTCGCTTATAGTAATATTTGTTATAGATTTTTTTGGATTTACAACAAATAAGAGAGTTATGGCAGTTAAGTTGAGTATGCTCATTGGCTGGATTTTATATGCGATTATAATAGATATCATAATCGCAATAACTCCAGCAAACTCAACAACAATCGACATCAACTTGGCATGCATTTTGTCGGTTAATGCAGCGATTGTAATAGCCATAACAGTAGGTGAACTTAGGAAGCACAATGATGTTGGAATGTATATTTCAACAAAATGACATTGCAATAGAGGCGACCCTGCGGTTGCCTCTAAATTTATTCACCCAAATATCCATATTTTTTCATCGCATCAAGCACGGTTGTTCAATTGAATCAGTGCATGAAAAATTAACAAAATGCTGTAATGCTTTTTTACAAATTTTGTGAACGTTGGATTTATTAAAATTGATATTTTTGAATTGGGTAATTTTGGAATATTTTTAGAATAGAAATTAAATAAAATTTGATCTTTAGAAGTTATTTAGTGAAAAAATCTTTAAAATAATTATCCATATTTCTAGAATTATGTACTATCGCTAAAATTAAAATGTAATCATCATAGACTATATAAAAAATTTTATGTTTTCGATAAACTAACTGTCGTATATTTCTCAGTTTTGATTCTCGAGCAATCCTACCAAGATATGGAAAGAATATAATTATTAGCCGATTTATCAGTTTCATCATAAACATTATCTAAAAAGTTTTTTAAATCGGCTTTACTGTGTTTAGATAATATTATTACCAAGTTTCAACCTCTTTTCTTAAATCTTCAAGAGATATTACATCGCCATTTTTGAAATCATTTAAACTTAAATCAATTTTATGTTGAATATAAAGTCTATAAAGCATATCTTCAAGTGTTGAATCATCAGAAATTGCTGGCGATAAATCAATAGATTTTTGTTTTGAATCTGCATTAGTCATATTTTTTCCACGACCTTTCTTTTTTAAATTTACTAATAATATTATATCAAATTTTTCTAAAATTACAAGGCTTTTGTTGTATTTTTATGATTTATAATGTATACTGTGGAATTTAAAAATAACGCTAGGAGGCTACTTTGCTGAAAACTGTTAACTTGGTAATCTTTCAAATATCCATTTTGAAGTGGTGGCGGAGTAAACGAAAATTTGCAGTTTGATTATTTTGTTATAAAATGTTATACTATAGGTATGTGCAGTTAATTTTTCCTCTTTTTGGCAACATTGGGTTGAACATAAAGAGATGAAAATTTTCAAGAGGAGAGAAGCAATGTTACTCATTGCTGCATTAATGTTAGTAATTGTTAATTTAGTTTGTCAAGTATTAGCAATATGTATTAAAGAAAAGAAGAAACAACTGCGAATGATTTCTGGAATTATTGCTATGTCCGCAGGGATTCTTCTGACCACCGTTGAGGGAGAAAATATTGTATTAATTGCGGCAATACTGGCTTATATTATTGCAATTTTTCAATTTGCGTTAGTGCGTTTCTCAAATTATTAAACATTGCTTGTGAAGCGACCTTTGGTCGCTTCTTTATTCACCCAAATATCCGTACTTTTTCATCGCATCAAGTACGGTTTGTGCACGTTGTTTGGCTAAATCAGGATTGGCGTTTAAACTATATACGCTTGGGGCATTTGGAATGCCAGCAAGTAAAGCACATTCTTCTAATGTTAAATCTTTTGGTTTCTTATTAAAATACCCCATTGAAGCAGCATATATTCCATAATATCCACTTCCAAAATAACTAGTATTAACATATAATTCTAATATATCATCTTTGCTATAATTTTTTTCTAAATCAAATGCTACAAAAATCTCTGCAACTTTTCTTGTGATGGTTTGTTCTTGTGATAAGAAAATATTTTTTGCAACTTGTTGAGTTATTGTGCTTCCACCTTCACCAAGTTTGAAATTCGTTACATTGCTATAAATTGCCCTTCCAATTGAAGTAATATCTATTGCTCCATGTTGGTAGAAACGGTGATCTTCAATTGCGATAACTGCATTTTTGTAAGTTTCGGGTAAATCATTTACAGTCATATAATTTTTCATTTCTTGTATTTTAGCGATAGTATCATTAATAGGCTTTTCAGCAATTGCATTTTTATATGCTGAATAGCCAATGCTTGTGATTATTACACCTGAAACAATTGCTATAGATAGTATTAAGATTAATGCATATTTTAATATTTTCATTGGTTTAACTCCTTCGTAGGGGCGAACATTGTTCGCCTGCACTATAATTATCTTGCTTTTCAATAATTTTATCCGATTCCTCTAGTCTCGGACGAACAATGTTCGCCCCTACATATACAATCCTTTTGCCTTAAGTTGACAGCATTGTACACTATATATTCTATGTACTTATGATATTAAAAATTTTACGTTTTAGGATATTCTCTTTGCGCTACTCTATTCAAAATATCCTATCACATTTATTGAAATATTACAATAATATTACAATAATATTATTTTTTTGTGACATCTGCAAAAACCAAGTAACATTTTGTTGATTTATGAATGAAAAAATGATAAAATTTTTTTAATTTTAGTAGAAATAACCAAATTTGTATAAAAATGGAGAAAAAGGACAAAATAAATAAACAAGAGTATAATTACTGTACATAGAGTAGCGTGAGTGGTAGGTATATCTATTTAAAAAACTGCCCGACAGCTCTTTGAGGCATACGGATTACCCCTTGACTTGGAGGGAGTTTTTTAAATAGATATACCTACCACGGAAGCGAACTATTATAGGATAATATTAGTGTGTAGCACATTTCTACATAGAAAGGAAGAAAAAAATATATGTTAAAAAAAGTAGCCATACTAGCTAATGGAGGAGACGTTGCTGGATTCAACGCAGTAATAAGAGCAATTGTAAAAACAGCAGAAAACAATGGAGTACAATGCTTTGGATATATAGATGGATATAAAGGATTACTCGAAAACAATTACGTAGAACTAACAACCGTCGATAAAGCCTCTGGAATAATCTATAAAGGAGGTTCAATAATAGGTTCCTCAATTAATACAAACGTGTTTAATTATAAAGTGAAAAACCCAGATGGAACAGAAGAATATAAAGATTTATCTGAACAATGCATTCAAAATGTTAAAGAAGCAGGTTTTGACTGTATATTTGCTCTAGGTGGAGATGGCACACAAAAATCCGCAAGAGATTTTTCAGTAAGAGGACTAAATGTTATAGGCATACCAAAAACAATTGATAATGATGTTGTTGGAACAGACATCACATTTGGATACAACACAGCGGTTTCTGTTGCCACAGAGGCAATTGACAGACTTCATACTACTGGTGCAACACATCATAGAATAATGATATTAGAAGTAATGGGAAGATATGCTGGCTGGATAGCTCTAGAATCAGCAATATCTGGTGGTGGAGACGTCGCCTTAATTCCAGAAATACCATATGATATAAATAAGGTAGTAAATAAAATTAATGGTAGAAAAAAAAGAGGTAAAGCATTTAGTGTAATAGTTGTTGCTGAAGGAGCTTGTCCAATTGGTGGCGAAATGGTAACTAAAAAAACAAGACAAAATGGGTCAGGTGTTGACAATACAAAACTTGGTGGAATTTCCGAAAAACTAGCAGATGATTTAGAAGAATTAACAGGAATGGAAACAAGAGTTACAATACTTGGATATGTTCAAAGAGGTGGAACACCAACAGCGTTTGATAGAGTGTTATCTACAAAATATGGTGCAAAAGCCATGCAACTTGCATTAGAAGGAACTTTTAATGTTTTAGTTGTAATTAAAGATGGCAAATTAGATTATATTTCACTTGAAGATGTTGTTGGACGAAATACAGAAATAGGAGCTGCTTCTGGCAACACAGAAAATAGTAGTCTTAGAAAAGTAGATTTTAATAACGATTTAGTTAAAACAGCACGTAGCATAGGAATTTCACTAGGAGATTGAAAGCACATTTAATATAAAATATCAATACGTAGAATAGCGTAAGGTGTTAGTATATATTTTTTAAAAACTGCCCGACAGCCCTCCCAAGGCTACGGATTACCCCTTGACCTGGAGGGAGTTTTTAAAAAATATATACTAACACCTGAAGCGGACCATGGCAATCAATCTTTTGTGGAAAGTACATTATCGGAAAGGAATACAAATCATAATGAATGGATTATCAAAAATAACAAACGATAATTTAATAGAACCCATACAAAAAATACCTGGCGGTAATTATATAATTTTCGCAATAATAATGTTGGTTGCAATAGTACTTTCGCCATTTATTTCTAAATTAATAGTTGCTGTTTTTGGTAATAGAAAAAAGAAAATAAAAGAAAATCATATATATAAACCAATAAGATTTACAATATATGTAGTTGGCCTATACATAGCACTTGCTTTTTTAGGGTTACCAAATGACCTATATTCTACAATAAGTAAAGGTTTACAAATATTAATAATAATGTTAGTGGGATATTGCTTGGCAAAAATAGTCGCTGCAGATTCTAGAATAGTGCATGGCGTAGAAGCCACATTACATGTGGATAAAAGAGACACAACTGGACTATTTTTAACAAAAGTTTTTAAAGGATTAATATTTATTGCAACTGGAATAGTAATACTTATGGCAGTTGGAGTAAATTTAAGTGGATTTTTTACAAGTTTAGGCTTAACTGGTGCAGTTGTGGCATTAGCGGCACAGGACTTGTTTAAAAATCTTTTCGGTGGAATAACAATTGTTATTGATAAACCATTCAAAGTTGGAGATTGGATAGACATGGGCGGAATTGCAGGAACTGTTGAAGACATAACATTTAGAAGTACGAGGCTAAGGACCTTTAACGGAACTTTAGCAATTATACCAAACTCTGTTTTATCTAACGAAAACCTGGTATGCAATAGGGGATTAAATTATAGAAAATATATTTTCACTTTAAATTTTACCTATAATACTCCATTAGAAAAAATAAATAATTTTATTGTAAAAGGATATGACTTATTAGAATCACTACCAAATGTAATAGAAAATACAGTTAATATAAACTTTGATAAAATAACTGAAAGTGGATATCAAATGTATATTCATTTAAATACAAATATTACGGTTTATGCTGATTATATGAAGTTTAAGGAACTAATTAATTTGAAAATTATAGAATTAGTTGAAAAAGAGAAAATCAAACTGGCGTATCATACTCAAACGATTATTGCGGAAAGCAGGAGTTAGTTTCATGCGTAATAATCCCAGAAAAAGAAACAAAAAAAAATTAGCTAAAAAAAGAATAGTAATTCCAAAGCCCGCAATAATCGTGCTTTGCATTATTTTGTTACTCTTTTTTTTATCTATACTATTTGCCATTCTTAATTTACAAAACACAAAAATTATTGGCGGTGTACATATTGAAGGCATAGATGTATCAAACATGTCTAAATCAGAAGCTATAGCGATGTTTGATGATATAATTGATAAAAAATTGTTTAATTCAGTTCCATTTGAATATGAAGGAAAAGATTATGAAGTAGAACTAGCTGTATTAAATGTAAATTATAACGTAAACAACGTAATTGATGAAGCATTTAAAGTGGGTAGAAGTGGGAACTTATTTAAAGATAATATTGATATTTTAAAAACCAAATTATTTGGTATAAATTATGATTTGAGTGTAACATATAACAAAGACAAACTAGATGAACAAATAAATCAAATATATGCTCAATTACCAGGGATATTTATTTCAAGTTCATATTATATTGAAAACACAAATTTAATTTTAAATAAAGATGTTTCTGGGATAGTTATAAAAAAAGACGAACTTGTTAAAGATGTAGAAGATTACATGGAGAACTTTTCAGATACGGTTTCAAAAAATACTATTCCTGTTGAAATAAAGGAAGCTCAAAGTATCAACATTGCAGACCTTCATAAAGAAGTCTATGTAGAAGCAAAAGATGCATATTACGAAAAAGCACCTTTTAAAATATATCCAGAAGTTGAGGGAATAGACTTTGCAATTTCAGAAGAAGAAGTCCAAAAAATATTGGATAAATCAAATACTTCAAATGAATATGTTATTCCATTAAAAATAACCAAGCCAAAAATTACCATAAATAATTTGAATATAAATGCTTTTCCTATTCCACTGGAAACTGCAAGTAGTGAGTACGATGTAAACAATAAAAATAGAGTTACCAACCTAGAATTAGCTGCGAAAAAATTAAATGGATATGTATTAGCACCAGGTGAAATATTCTCATACAACAAAGTTGTTGGTGCAAGAACTATAGCTGAAGGGTATAAGGAAGCACCCATATATGTAGGCGGAAAGGTAGGCCTAGGTCTTGGTGGAGGAATTTGTCAAGTTTCTAGTATGTTATATGAGGCTAGTTTAAAGTGTAATTTGAAAATAATAGATAGAACTAATCATCAGTTTTTACCTTCGTATGCTCAAGCTGGCTTAGACGCAACTGTTGTATATGGTAGTATAGATTATAAATTTCAAAATAATAGAACGTATCCAATAAAAATTTCAGTAATAGTGAATGATGGAACTATACAAGTAACTTTTTATGGAATAGCAGAAGCTTCTGACGATGATAAGCCAGAAATAGAAACGAAAATATTACAGACAACGCCTTATAAAACACAATACATTAACAATCCTGATTTAAAGAAAGGCACTGAAGAAATAGTTCAATCAGGGGCAAATGGAATAATAAGTGAAACTTATGCAGTTTCAAAAAATAGCAATGGAGAAACAGTAGAAGAATTGATTTCCAAAGACAAATATGCACCTTTAGATGAAATCATAGAAAAAAATTAGTTCTAAAATAGACAAGTTTTGAATATATATATGTGTAGAGGTAAGGAAATGGAGGAATTATGACGTTAGAAGAAAGACAGTTAAATACAAATATAATTCAAAACTTAGTTTTAGAAAATAGGGGAAAGTTATTTATAACTGGCGTTTTAGATGTATTAAGTTTTGATGATCAGTTAGTAATATTAGAAACAGAACTTGGTTTATTAACAGTTAAAGGAGAGGCTTTAAGGATAAATAAGCTTAGTATTGACACATCGGAAGTTACAATCGAAGGAGATATATATAGTTTAAATTATTCAGAAAAAGAGTTGAATTCAAAAGGAACGGGTTTTTTGAATAGGATATTCAAATAGGTGGTGATCTTTTTTTGAATACTATAGTGGGGAGTCAATTATATACATTTTTGATTTATGTATTAAGTGGTGTTTTAATAGGTATATTTTTTGATATATTTAGAGTATTTAGAAAAAGTTTTAAAACGCCAGATTTTGTAACATATTTACAAGACATTTTCTTTTGGCTAGTAACAGGAACATTTTTGCTTTATGTGATTTTTAAATTTAGTAATGGTGAAATACGAAGCTATATCTTTCTAGGATTAGGTTTAGGGGTACTTCTATATATTTTAATTTTCAGTAAACATTTTATCAAAATAAACGTATTTATAATTAAAATTTTAAAAACAATCATATATAAAATAATAGTGATAATTACGTATCCTTTAAAACTTATTTTCAATGTATTAAGAAAAGTTTTATTTAAACCAATATTTATTTTATCAATAAATATAAAAAAACGAATACAAATTTTATCAAAATATGATATAATAATGAGAAAAATGGCAGAAAAACCACAAAAATTTTTCAAAAAAGCAATTAAAAAAAAGGATTTTAGATAATTTTGTAGAAATATAATATTACTAGTTGTAGTATAAAAGTATTTGCAAAGAGGAAGCGTGAACGAATGAAAACGAAATTTAAATTTAGAAAATTATTACAAACAATAGCTATTTTACTTTTCTTTATATATATTTTTTATCAATATTATTCACAACAACAAACATTAAATTCTTATGCATCCAGTCAAGAATATTATAATCAGCAAATTGCCAGCGAAACAAAGAAAAATACGAGTTTATTGGAGCTTCAACAAAATATAAATTCAGATGAATATATTGAACAAATTGCAAGAGAAAAGTTAGACATGTATTTACCAAACGAGAGAGTATATATTGATATATCACAATAGTTGTCGGGGCGAACTTTGTTCGCCCGAGACTATTTTTAAGGAGAAGATTATGGAATTAAATGAATTATCACTAACTGAATTAAGAGACTTAGCTAAAGAAAAAGGATTAAAGAATATTCAAAAACTAAAAAAAAGTGAATTAATTTCTACATTAGAGAATTCAAATAATCCAATAACCACTGATGTAGTGGAGAACATCGCTCGTCCAGCAGTATCTAAAACTACTAACAATAACAATAATATTTCAAATGAAAACTCTTCATTTAGTTTAACTAATGAAGGGGATTTTATTGCAGAAGGTGTGTTAGAAGTTATTCAAGATAATTATGGATTTTTAAGAGGAGAAAATTATCTTTCTACACCAAAGGATGTATACATATCACCAGTGCAAATTAGAAGATTTAAGTTAGATACCGGAGATAAAATTAAAGGTATTGCAAGAACTCCAAAAGAAGGGGAGAGGTTTCCTGCATTAATTTATGTTGGGGAAGTAAATGGAGAAAGCCCAGAAAACGCATATAAAAGAACATATTTCGAGGACTTGATTCCTATATTCCCAACAAAAAGGTTAAGACTAGAAACTGGACAAACTGACTATACAATGAGACTTATGGATATTTTATCACCTATTGGAAAGGGACAAAGAGGTTTAATTGTATCTCCCCCTAAAGCAGGTAAAACTACTATTTTAAAGCAAATTGCACACAGCATAACTGCAAATAATCCAGAAGTTGATTTAATTGTTTTATTAATAGATGAAAGACCAGAAGAAGTCACAGATATGAAACGTTCAATAAAAGGCGATGTAATATATTCAACATTTGATGAGTTGCCAGAACACCATGTTAAAGTTGCAGAAATAGTTCTAGAACGTGCTAAAAGGCTTGTAGAACAAAAAAAGGATGTAGTAATATTATTAGATAGTATAACAAGGTTAGCAAGGGCATACAACCTTGTTATGCCTTCGTCAGGCAAAACTCTTTCTGGTGGGTTTGATCCAGTTGCATTACATAAACCAAAAAGATTTTTCGGTGCTGCAAGAAATACTGAAAATGCTGGTAGTTTAACTATTTTAGCTTCTGCATTGGTTGATACGGGAAGTCGTATGGACGATGTAATTTTCGAAGAATTTAAGGGAACTGGCAATATGGAAATTCACTTAGACAGAAAGCTTTCTGAAAAACGTATATTCCCAGCAATAGATATGGTTAAATCTGGGACAAGAAGAGATGAATTATTGCTAACAAAGCATGAATATGAAACAGCTATGGCAATTAGGAAAACCATGTCTAACATGAATTCTGCTGAAATTGCAGAACAATTATTAAGACAAATGATTGTTACAAAAAATAATGAAGAGTTTTTAAATAAGATTGATTTTATCTTGAAAAATTATTGAAAGTAAAGAGGCAATAAAATATATGTCAGAAAAAAAGAACGCCCACCCTAAAAAGGTGGGTATTCTTTTTCAGATAAAAGAGAAAACCTTTCAATAAAAGATTTTGTGTACTCCACCATATTCGGTAGGTGCATAGTGAATGTCCCCTTCTCTGGCTTCAAAATCTCTTACAATACTGCCAGAATGAACAGCAATTTCAGATATTGGGTACATTATTGGGGATGTAATTCCCATACCATCTTTAGGGGGGCGTTCTCTGACTATTCCTTTCCTTGAAACAAAGAAATTCGTGCTAACACTTATTTCAACAGTTATATCATTTACTGCTACTGTTGGAACTTTTTTTATACAATCGTTCCAAATATCTTTAGCTGTCGGAATAACAGTCAAATTCAAAAGATACGCATTAACTGTGAATATCCCGAATGATATTGGACATTTGATTGATATGGTATAATCACCAAACGTACAAGTTACAAATCTACATAGATTATCATAATTATAATCTACATATAACCATTTGCCATTTGCTTCAACAAATTCATTTATGAGTTTTATCGTGTGTCTAAACTTAGAATACTCATAGATAAGACATTTTTTAGAATCCCAAACTTCAATCTTGCTGTCTGCCGAAAACCTTAAACGTCTTCCGTCTGAACAAGTACACAAATCAACACCTTCATCGTCAATACGCTGGAGATAAATTGGTAAAATAAAACCAATTTGTTGTAGTGTTTTGCTCAAACGATTAAGCGGAAATAGTCTAGCTTCAAACCAATTAACAATCCGCTTCCAATCCATCAGAACGATAAAATTCTCAACGATAAAATAGGGACGGAAAAATAGTCTTATTTTAACCCATTTAACAACCCATTCCTGAACACCCATATCATCAATGATTATACCACTTTGAAAAAATTTTTTCATATTGCCTCCTAAATTTAAGTGAAAACAAGTGAACATCATTGTAGGTAATTCTCTTCATATCTTCTTTGTATTCCTAATGTTGTCTCTCCTTTTAATTAAATATTGAGATAATTAAAATAATACATAACTTCATAAGATTATACTATAAATTACATAACATTGCAACAGAACAAACATTCGCTTAGTCCACAACTTAAGGAAAAGGATTGTATATGTAGGGGCGAACATCGTTCGCCCGAGACTAGAGGAATTTGATAAAATTTTGAAAAATTATTGATAATTTACATAAATTGTGATAAAATTATAGCAATTCGATGTTTAATATATATTTTTTATCAATTGGAGAAAAATATGAACACGTTTTGGACGGATAGTTTAATCTGGTTTAAAGAACTAAGTAAATGTACGAAAGGACGGCACGTAATCAAATGTAAGCTAGAAATGCCGAGGGGAGCAAACGTCATTTCAATAACCAAAGGTGAAACTCGCATATTGTTACATGCAATAATTAATGGTGATTCTGTTAATGAAGTAGAAACCCATGAATTTGTTATTTACGTGATAAATTTAACTACTTGTAGTGATTCTAAAAACAGCTCTAGTGACGGACTTATTATTCATGACCAAACTTTTGAATTTTTGAATACGTTAAGTTTAGAAAACTATGGGGAAGAACAAATAATACATGTGTTTCACAAAAAAGACCCATAATCTTAAAATTAGGAGACAAAATGAAACGGTTGAAACAGCGGTTTAGTGATTTTCGTAGCGAATTTAATCATGCTATTCACACTAACCATTGGAGTTATACTTACACAGTCATCGGTTTTGTAGCAGTTATTGTTGCCGTTGTGAGTTTTTTTTGTATTAGTACTTTCGATGTAACCTCTCTTGTAGGAGGTATAGTTGTTTGGATAGCAATTCTTTTATTTTCTATCAGTATCCTCGCAATAATTATAATTATTGTAATGTTAATTTTAATATTCGGAGGTAAGATACTTAGATTTTTTAACGATAAATAGCAAACGATGTTTCAAAACTAGTGATCAGATTTCATTATCACTAGTTTTTTTTAATGATTTTTATACTTGTTAATGTTTTTTCTTGACTTTTAGGTGCCAATCGTTTAAAATATAAATGTAAGTAAATTGAATAGTCGCATGTAGAGGCGAACTGTGTTCGTCAGTGCATGAGGAAAGTCCGGGCTCCATAGAGCAATGGTGCTGGATAACGTCCAGTGAAGGAAACTTTAAGGAAAGTGCAACAGAAAAGAACTGCTAGAAACTAGAAGCTAGAAACTAGGAACTAGAATTTTTAAGCAACTCTTCGAAAGAATTTCTTAAATCTAGTCTTTAGTCTCTAGTTTCTAGTCTCTAGTAACGGTGAAAAGGTGAGGTAAGAGCTCACCGGTGGTATGGTGACATACTGCGTCAGTGTAAACCCCACCTGGAGCAACACGTATTAGAAGATTAAGACTGCTCGTCGCCTTCTTAAATTAGTGGCTTGAGATATATAGTAATGTATATCCTAGATAAATGGCTATTCACGACAGAACCCGGCTTATAGATTTACTTACTAGAAGCTAGAGACTAGAAACTAGAAACTAGAATTTAAGCAACTCTTCGAAGGGATTTCTTAAATCTAGTCTCTAGCTTCTAGTCTCTAACTTCTAGAAATGCAAGTATGCTGGAACTGGTATACAGGCACGTTTGAGGGGCGTGTACCGTGTGGGTTCAAATCCCACTACTTGCACCAAACTGCTATTGACAAAAACGATTATTTCGACTATAATCTAATTATAGTTTAAAAAAGTCGAAAGGTGTAATATTATGGATTATATAAAAAGAAGTGCAGAAGCTGTTATAGCAAAGCAAGAAAAGATGTTTAAGGTTATCCTGATAACAGGAGCTAGGCAAGTAGGGAAGTCTACTTTGCTTCAAAATTTTAAAAAGAATACAAAATATATCTCTTTGGATGATATCTTTCTGAAAGAGAGTGCTGTAACAGATCCTAAATTATTTATAGAAGCTAATACCCCGCCAATTATCATAGATGAAATACAATATGCTCCTAATTTACTTAATTACATAAAAATTAATGTAGATAATAGCGATAAAACAGCTATGTTTTATTTAACAGGGTCTCAGCAGTTTCATCTAATGAAGAATGTAAGTGAAAGTTTGGCGGGTAGAATAGGAATATTAAATTTACTGGGCTTAAGTTTAAGAGAGATAAACAATATAGACTTTAATATGCCTTTCATTTCTAATAGTGAGTATTTTAAAAAAAGAGAAGAAAAGTTAATACCGATAAGTTATGAAAATATATGGGAGATTATACATAGAGGCAGTTTCCCTGCATTATACAAGGAAGATAATGAAGTTGATATGTATTACTCAACTTATGTAAACACATATATAGAAAGAGATGTAAGAAGTCTAACGCAAGTAGGGGATATTTTAGGTTTTGTAAAATTTATGACAGCTCTTGCAAGCAGAATAGGACAGATGCTGAATTTAAACAGTATAGCTACCGAAGCTGGAATAAGTGTGCCTACAGCAAATAAATGGTTATCAATATTAGTCTCATCAAATATCGTATATTTGCTTGAGCCATATTACAACAATATAATGAAAAGAGCTATTAAAACACCAAAGCTATATTTTTTAGATACAGGACTTGCAGCGTACTTAACAAAATGGAAAACCAAAGATGTATTAGAGTCAGGGACTATGGCTGGGAATTTCTTTGAAAACTTTGTCGTGGTAGAAATTATAAAAAGCTATTACAATACCGGTGAGCTAAGACCACCACTATATTATTATAGGGATAAAGACAAAAATGAAATTGATTTAATTATAGAACAAAACGGAAAATTACATCCAATAGAAATAAAGAAATCAGCAAACCCAAATAAAGATATGATAAGTAGTTTTAGATTATTAGAGAAGGTTAAAGGAAAAACCGTTGGTGAAGGTGGAATTATCTGCATGTATGATAGATTAATGAAATTAAATGAAAATAACTGGGTTATACCTGTTGATTATTTATAGGATACTTATCTAAAAGGTTTTAACAAACTACAATAGACTTCTTTCGAAACCTAAGAGTGTCATCCTGAGAATTCCCCCGTAGAGTTAGCTTTCGTTCGAAGGATCTTAATATTAATTATTAGATTCTTCATGAGTAATGCTTTGTAGTAGGGTTCAGAATGACACTTGACGAGGTTTCGAAAGAAGTCTATTAATTTTTTCTTTCTTCCTTGACAATCGTATTTTACTAGGATATAATCGCTTTAGAAAAAATATCAAATTAAAAAAGGAGATTGAACAAATGAAAGATATCACTACATTTTTTAAACCTAAATCAGTTGCCGTAATCGGGGCATCAAATAAAGCTGGAAAAGTTGGCAACAGTGTAATGAAGAACTTAATTAATGGAAAATACGAAGGCGAAATTTATCCAATAAATCCAAATGAAGAAACAATAGAAGGTATAAAAGTATATCGTTCTATATCTGAAGTACCTAATTCAGTTGATTTAGGAATAATTACAATACCTGTAAATGCGGTAATTCAATGTGCTCAAGAATGTGGACAAAAAGGCGTTAAAAGTTTAATTGTTATAACCGCAGGATTTAAAGAAATTGGAGAAGAAGGAGCTTTATTAGAAAATCAATTAGCAGAAATTTGCAAAGAATATAACATGAATTTGTTAGGTCCAAACTGCCTTGGTGCAATCGATACACATACAAAGCTTAATGCTTCTTTTGCACAAATGTTACCTCATAAAGGAGATATCGCATTTATATCACAGAGTGGTGCGATGTTTGTTGCTATTCTTGATTGGAGTATAACATTAGGAATTGGTTTTAGCAGTGTTATGAGCATTGGAAATAAGGCACAATTGTCTGAAATAGAGCTAATAGAATATTTAGGGGAAGACCCAGACACAAATGTTATTGTATGTTATCTTGAAACAATAACAAATGGTTCAGAATTTTTAAGAGTAGCAAAAAAAGTAACAAAGAAAAAGCCTATTATAATATTAAAAGCTGGAACAAGTGAAGCTGGCGCAAAAGCAGCTTCTTCACATACTGGTTCATTAGTGGGAAGTGATTTTGCTTATGATGTTGCTTTTAAACAAGCAGGAGTAATTAGAGCAAAAAGCATGCAAGAACTTTTTAATTTGGGACGAGCATTTTCAAGATTACCATTACCTAAGGGAGATAGAGTCACAGTAGTAACTAATGCAGGTGGTGGAGGGGTAATAACCTCAGATAGTATAGAAAAAAATAATTTAAAAATGGCTACATTAAATGAAGAAACTACAAGAGAACTAAAAGAAAATCTTCCTATCGAATCAAATATCTCTAACCCAATAGATGTTTTAGGAGATGCTTCTCCTGAAAGGTACCAGTTTGCATTAAGCAAAGCAAGTGCAGATTCTAATACAGATAGTATTATTGTAATAACTTGTCCTACAGGAGCAACAAAAATAAATGAGATAACAAAAGAAATAATAGATATTAAAAACTCTTATCCTGATAAACCTATGTTTGTAGTGCATATGGGAGGAGTATCTTTTAACGAAAGTATTGAAATGCTAGGAAAAGAAGGAATGCCTGTATATACATTCCCTGAAACATGTACCCAAATTTTAAAAGAGATGATAAAATACGTAGAATATAAAGATACTATAAACAATGAGACCTTGGTAAATATAACGGATGTAAATTATAATGGAGCTAAAGAAATATTTGAAAATGTTAAGAGCGAGAATAGAACTGTTCTATTAGGAAGCGAAGCTGCTAAAATTGCAGAATATTATGGTATTTCAGCAGCTCCTACAATATTAACAAGAAATGCAGATGAAGCAGCAAATGTTGCAGAAAAAATTGGATATCCTGTTGTACTAAAAATTGCATCTGATAAGATATTGCATAAAACGGATGTTGGTGGAGTTAAAGTAGGCTTAAATTCTTATGAAGAAGTAAAATCAGGCTTTATGGAAATACTTGAAAATGTTAAAAGAACATGTCCAGATATTGAAGCGAATACCATAGAAATTCAAAAGATGATGCCAAAAGGAATAGAAACAATAATAGGAATGGTACGTGATGTACAGTTCGGTCCTATTATAGCTTTTGGTATGGGTGGAATATATGTTAATT
This sequence comes from Oscillospiraceae bacterium, assembly GCA_009778695.1. Taxonomy (GTDB): domain Bacteria; phylum Bacillota; class Clostridia; order TANB77; family CAG-508; genus WRFS01. The sequence goes on along the minus strand of WRFS01000011.1, from coordinate 5,360 downwards.
TAATAAAAGATGCTTCATTTAGAGTTGCGGAAGGGTTAACTCATGAAGCTATTCAAGAACAATTATCAGAAACAAAAGCATATACATTATTGAAAGGCTACAGGGGAGAAGAGGGTTCCGATATTACAGCAGTAAAAAATGTAATTGCTAGAGTTGCAAAATTAACATTAGATTTTCCAGAAATAAGCGAATTAGATATTAACCCTATATTTGTATATAAAAACGGAATAAGTGCATTAGATATTAAAATTACTTTAAAGTAAGTAAAATGAAAGGAATAAAAGTTTTATGAATATTTATGAAGAATCATTAGAAGTACATAGAAAATTAAAAGGAAAAGTAGAAACAATATCTAAATGTTCACTTAATAATAAGAATGATCTTTCACTATACTATACTCCTGGAGTAGCTGAACCATGCAGAGAAATTGCGAAAAATAAAAATGATGTATACCAATACACAATAAAATCAAACACTATAGCTGTAATTACAGATGGAAGTGCAGTTTTAGGCTTAGGTAATATTGGACCATATGCTGGGTTGCCTGTTATGGAAGGAAAATCCATTCTATTTAAAGAGTTTGGCGGTGTTAATGCATTTCCAATATGCTTAGATACTCAAGATACAGAAGAAATTATAAAAACAATTGTAAATATCGCCCCTGTTTTTGGAGGTATTAACTTAGAAGATATTTCTGCACCAAGATGCTTTGAAATAGAAGAAAGATTAAAAGAATTGCTAGATATTCCAGTATTTCACGATGATCAACACGGAACAGCAATTGTAGTTTTAGCTGGAATTATAAATAGTTTAAAGATTATTGGAAAGAAAAGGGAAGAGTGTAAAGTAGTTATAAATGGAGCAGGTGCAGCAGGAGTTGCTGTAGCTAAAATACTTTTAGCTGATGGATTTAAAGATATTATTATGTGTAATAGTAAAGGTATTATTTACAAAGGAAAAGAAAACCTTAATTGGATGATAGAAAAAATGGCAGAAGTAACGAACTTGTCACACAAAACAGGGACTTTAAAAGAAGCAATGGAAGGAGCAGATATTTTCATAGGAGTTTCAGCACCAAACTGTGTTACAGAAGAGATGGTTGCTAGTATGAATAAAGATGCCATTGTATTTGCTATGGCAAATCCAGTGCCAGAAATTATGCCAGACATAGCAAAACAAGCTGGAGCAAGAATCGTTGGAACAGGTCGCTCAGATTTTCCTAATCAGGTAAATAATGTTCTTGCATTTCCAGGAATATTTAAAGGAGCACTTGAGGTAGGTGCTAAAAAAATTACAGAAGAAATGAAATTGGCAGCAAGTTACGCAATTGCAGGCTTAATTCCAGATGAGGAATTAAGTGAAAATAATATTATTCCTGATGCACTTGATGAACGTGTTGCCCAAAGTGTAAGTGAGGCAGTAAAAAAGAGGGCGTCCTAGAATTGTCATCCTGAACCACTTCTTACAAAGCCTCGCTATGAAGGATCTCATATTTCGTGAGATTCTTCGCAAGTAAAATCTTCGTAGAAAGACTCAGAATGACATTGCAGGGCACTCTCTTTTTGAAACTCGCTTATAAAGCCATTTCTTCTGTTTTATTATTCTGTTTATATTTCTCAAGTAATACATTGGCTATTTCTTCAGGAGTCTTATTTTTTGTGTAAAGTATATGGGTAGCAAGATTTTGTAAAAAACCTGATTCTATAAAATATTTATTTGTTTCTTCATACATTATTTGATCTATGTCATTTGCATATATTCTTCTATCTTTTAAGATATCTAATGATTCTCTAATATCTTCACTTGGTACTAAATAAAATATGTGTTCAAATTTGCTTAATAGTTTTCTAAACTGCTCTTGTTTATTCTTATCAGAATAATGACTACATGTGGGAGCCATATCCAAAACAACATTGTTATTACCAATTTCAACCAGATGTTTATTAATCAACCATTCAACAAATTCAAGATGATAATTTTCTAGTTCTTTTTGCTCACATATGCTCATAATTTTTACAAACAATTCGAAATGAGTTTCTCTTGACCAATTTTTCTCTTTTGGGGCTATTTTATATTGTTCTTGTGTTTTTTTAGAAATTGATTCATCTAATTTTTGCTTAAAATCTTTGTCTTCTTTCAGCATTTCATTAAATATGATTTCATAAAATAAGTCGGATTCACAATGTTCAAAATTTAATTTTTTTGAGATAATATCAGCAACTGTTGTTTTCCCAACTCCAGATGGACCAATTATAACTATACTATTAGAGTTTTGATTCATTTTCACCACCTTTTTTATTATATCATATTTTCATTCACTTATCTATATAATTTTACATAGTATTGGAAATACTTTAGCCAAACTGGCTCAAAGCATTTCAGACACTCCAGTTGTATTGGCTGCAAAAGCAAACTTAAGAAATGAAAAAAACATACTTATTGGACTTTCTACAAACGACGGATTAAGCGGTAATGCTGAAAACTTGGGTAAATTATTAAATAGGAAAAACTATTATTTTATACCGTTTAGGCAAGATAATCCAATTACAAAGCCTCGTTCTATAGCTTATGACTAAAATTGGTTTTTTTAAAATTACTATTATTACTGATAATGTAAGTCTTTCATATTGCAAACATTTTTTTGTATTGACAAAATTATTTAAGTGTAATATAAATAATACATAAATGATAAGTATAAGTAAAATATTTAAAAATTAATAATAAAATATCTACAGAAGTGTAGGTTTTTTTAATATATACAAAATATGAATTATGTGATAATATTTTAAATATAGTTTTAGTATTTAGTATAAATAAATGAAAGGAATTAATTAATTATGCGAATTGATTTTCATATACATGGAAAAGTATGTAAAAAATACAAATTTAATAAAGAAAATTTTGATGGAATAATAAATGAAGCGATTGATACAAACCTAGATGCAATTGGTTTAACAGAGCATTGTTATTTAGAAGATTATAGTGATATGTATAATTATTTAAAAGATAATTATATTTACCAAAACGATTATTATATTGTAGATAAACTTAAAGTTTTTGTTGGAATGGAAGTAACTACAAATGAAGGAATTGATATTGTAATAGTTGGCAATAGAGATGATGTATGTGTCTTAAGAGAAGAAACTGAAAATTATGCTAAAAAAGAAGGTAAACCTGTTGGTGTTTGTGAATTAATAAATATATGTAAAGAAAAAGAAGTATTAATAATCATTGCACATCCATATAGGCATGCAGAAGAGTTTCCCGAATATTCTAAAGAAATATTAAAAAAAGTGGATGCTGTGGAACTTAATGCTACAGATATGTATAAAAAAGGTATAGAAATGATGAAATTAAAAGTAGAAGGATTATCAAAGAAAATAGAATTACCAATTGTTTATGGTAGCGATTCTCATCACTTTATACAAATTGGTAGCGTATACAATGAATTTGATAAAAATGTTGAGACGATTAAAGAATTTAAAGAAGAAATAGAAAAGAGTAATTATCATTCTGTGATATCTCCAAATTTAAGAATAAAAGCGAAAAGTCATACTATAATTAAAGGCTATATATCTGATAATGTATTCTTTGAATTCTGATTATACAGAGGAAGAAATTTGTATTAATTTATAGAAAATATACAGAATTTTTCATTCACTTATCTATCTAAATCTACATAAAATATGGTAGATGGAGTGGGGGTGATATTGTGAAATTTGAAAATAAAAAAATAGGATTTGCATTAACAGGCTCTTTTTGTACCTTTGAAACAGTTATTCCATATATAAAAAAATTGGTAGAAGAGGGGGCAAACGTAGTTCCCATAATGTCTTTTAATGCATATACCTTAAATACACGTTTTGGAGAGGCACAATATTTTATTGACCAAATAGAACAAATTACAAGCAATAAAATTATAAATACTTTTGTAGATGCTGAACCAATTGGACAAAAAGGATTAATCGATATTTTAATAATAGCACCATGTACTGGAAATACTTTAGCCAAACTGGCTCAAAGCATTTCAGACACTCCAGTTGTATTAGCTGCAAAAGCAAACTTGAGAAATGAAAAAAACATACTTATTGGACTTTCTACAAACGATGGATTAAGCGGTAATGCTGAAAACTTAGGTAAGTTATTAAATAGGAAAAACTATTATTTTATACCGTTTAGGCAAGATAATCCAATTACAAAACCTCGTTCGTTGGTCTTTGATGCAACTTATTTAATTTCAGCATTGGAAAAAGCTTTTGAAAACGAACAAATTCAACCTATTTTATTATGAATGTAAAAAACCGAACTTTTTTTCGAAAAACTATTGACAAAGAAAAGATGTTCGGTTATAATATATTTATAAGGCGAACAAATATTTGAGAATGGGGAGGAATTATCATGAAAGTTAAAAAAATTAAATTAGTAAATCCAAAGAAATTTGTTGTAAGTATTAGTATTATAATAGGAATCATAATTTGTGCTTTATTTTTTATAAACACAATTAGCTTTTCACATAGTGAAACTACATATAAATCTATAACTGTAATTTCTGGTGATACCTTATGGAGTATTGCATCATCAGAACAACAATACAATTCTTACTACGCTAATAAAGATATTAGATATATTATTGAAGATATAAAAGATAAAAATGACTTAAGTAATTCAAGCCTATATATTAATGAGGTATTACAGATTCCAACATACTTATAATAAAATGAGATAAAATAAAAATGGAAGACCTCGTATTCGAGGCCTCCCAAAAACTATCAACTGGGTTTCTTATCTCTTTTTTCAACAAACTCTTCCAGATAATTCCCAAACCACCATAACAGATTTTCAACGGTTTCGACTCGGTTAGGGTCCTCATCCAATTTTGTCTTAGCTTCTTCTAAAATTTGCTCTATTAATGCAACTCCTTCTTCAATGGAAACTGTTTTTCGTTTATAAGCAATATCCTTCTCCATTTTTTTTGCTTCTACAATCAACAGATACGAAAAAGCTATCATCATTAAGGCAGAAAATAATATTTCGTATATAGAACTAAAACCATGAGACCGAATAAAATACAAAAAAAGCACAAATGTACAAACAATCATTGCATAATTTTGCCAAGGGTAACGATTCATAAAGTAACCTCCAATAGATATTAGATAGTTTTAAATAAATAACTTTTCTAAATTATTATAGCACAACTTTATGTAAAACGCAAGAATTTGTCAGGGTTTTTATTTAAATGTGAAGTGAAAAGTTAAATTCCAGTTTCAAATAGTACAAAAGGAACTTAGTCTTAGACAAAAATCCAGTTGGATAAATTTGTTAAATTAAGTTCTTTTTTGTATAATTAAATAATGTGGTGT
>WRFS01000010.1 GCA_009778695.1 Oscillospiraceae bacterium | reverse complement strand
TTTGTACCTCCAATCCAAATCTTGATATATCTATTATACAAGATTTAAAGTAGAGAACAAAGTTTTTTTGGTTGGGACATTTTCATTCTCGATTACTTAAGACTTTATCATAATTGATTCAGAAAACACTGAATCCGTAGTTTACGAAATATTGACTTTATAAGCAAAATATGTTATCATGAAATAGATATGGTTTAGGCGTTTGCCCATCAATTGATGGCAAACATAACGACTGGTTTAATTATTTATATGGAGAAAAAAATGCGTAAGACTACTACCAATGCGAGAATTTTTAAGTTTCTTAACAATATGGAAAAACATCTGGTCGAGTTGGAAAACAACGTTAGTTGGATGCAACAGAAACCTTGTAGTAAAAAGTCTTATCGGCAGTTCGTTTGGAAACTCAAGAGGGTACATCGTGCTTTAGAAGAAGTTTACTTTAAAACTTTATCAATTAACGTTGAATTATTTGATAAAGGAATGGAATGTGCTATAAGAACGCTTAGAGATAAGGCGTACATAGCATTTGAGAGGAGCTCGGCTATATTAAGGAGACTCCACCCAAGTCAATAATAATTGACCAGATATCAAAAAAAGCAGGAAAGACCAAAACAAATGGTCTTTCCTGCTTTAACTTGCTTATTAATATTTCATGATATATGCCCTCGGTTCTACATCATAGACACCTACTTTACCAATTCTAAAAATATTCCAAATCCAAGAGTTAATATTACAAAAACTATTGTTAATATTACTGTCCAGCGTCTCATTTTTCCTTCTTTAGTTCTACCTATATTTTTCTCATAAAAACTTTTTTCTCCATCTGAACTATTGCCACCTACTACTGCACCAGAAGCTCCTGCTGAATCCTTTGCTTGTAACAATGCCAATATTATTATTGTAATACATACTATTGCATATATTATTATTCCAATTATCTTTACTACTCCCATTATAATCCTCCTCATTCAATTTAAACATTCTACCATAATATTTTACAAAAAGCAAATACTTTTTTAATTTCCTGGTATTATAATGTCATTCATGTCATAACTCGAATATTGTTGTTCATACCAAGAATTAATATCAAATGGTGTTATTCTTTTTGGTGCGCCATAATCAACACCAAAAGTATCTACAGTCATAGATGTTATTACTATTGATTTCTTAGGTTTGGTATTATCTCCATTCGCATCAGCTGTTGTTGGAACATTAGATAAAGTTTTAACAATGTCCATTCCTTCTATAACTTTCCCAAATGCAGCATATAAACCATCCCAACTTTTATTAGTATCTACACAAATAAAAAATTGTGTTCCTGCAGAATTATATCCCTGTGTTGTTAAGCTTGAATCGATTTGTGAATAATCTGCTCTTGCCATAGATATTGTACCTTCTTCATGCCTTAAAGTATTTTGTTTAAATCCATTTGCTAAAAATTCACCTTCAATTGCAAAATCAACTTGTCCACTACCCGTTCCATCTTTATCTCCACCTTGTATTAACGCATTAGGAACAACTCTGTGAAAAGTTAATCCATTATAGTATCCTTCGTTAATTAATTCTATAAAATTTGCAACCGTATTGGGTGCTTGGTCTGGATATAATTCAATTTTTACTGTACCATAACCTTCAACTTCCATTGTTACTATTGGGTTTTTAACAACCTCAACCGTTTTTTGGTAATAGCCCATTACTATTACCTCCAAAATTATAAATATTAATACAACAAGTATTGCCAAAATAATATTTTTTACCTTCATCTCTAAATTTCCTACCTTTCATTTTTTGTATAATTGTAGCCTAGCTCAAAATGATATTGCTAATATGTATAATACGTCACTCCACCAACTGTAATTCCTGTGAAGCTTACCACCTGTTGTGTACTATAATTCACTAACACAGATTGATTTATTTTACTTATACCTATTGTATTTAAATCATCTGCTGTAAGTAATACAAAATTATCCATTTCATCCGATGATATGTTTAAGTTCGGATCTTGTAATATTTGCCAAGCTTCTGTTACCGTTGTCTGATTATTTGACGATAAATTTTGGAAATCCGTACTTGCAGGGTCTACTATCTTTAAACCTATCTTATCATATGCATTGCTACCCATACTTATTTCATCTGCAATAACACCAAGTTTTTTTTGTATCACTTGCAATTCTGAACTAAATTGATTTAATTTTGTGTCGTCTATTACTTTTCTTGAAAATGGTATACTTATACTCATCAAAATTAACAACAATATAATTGTTACTACTAAAATTATTAAAGTAATACCTTTTTGTTCTTTCACTTTATCACCTATTTCTTATATTGTTAATTGCTTCAAAAATATTCTTGACTCCTATTATATCCGATTTATAATTTTCTTTCAATAGTTTTTTATTACTTTCTGGAATTATACATGTTTTAAATCCTAATTTTTCTGCTTCTTTAATTCTTTTTTCGATTAAATTAACTCTTCTAACTTCGCCAGTTAAGCCAACTTCACCCATTACAACAACGTCTTCTTTAATGCTTAAATTTTTAAAGCTAGAATATGCTGCTAATATTACCCCTAAATCTATTGCTGGTTCATTTACTTTTATTCCTCCAACAATGTTTAAATAAACATCTTGTGAACCAAGCGGAATTTGCAACTTTTTTTCTAAGACTGCGATTAACAAGGTTAATCTATTATAATCTATTCCATTTGCATTTCTTCTTGGCATACCAAAAACACTCCCAGTAGTAAGTACTTGCAGTTCTAGTAATAATGGTCTGGTTCCTTCCATAGTTGCTACAATAACTGAACCAGTTGAATTTTCTTCTCTTTCTGAAATTAATATGCTTGAAGGGTTGCTTATTTCGACCATCCCCTCATTTTGCATCTCAAACATACCAATTTCATTAGTAGAACCAAATCTATTTTTTACACCTCTTAATATTCTATATGAAAAGTATCTTTCTCCTTCTAAGTATAAAACCACATCTACCATATGCTCTAAAACTCTTGGTCCTGCTATGTTTCCATCTTTAGTAACATGTCCTATAATTATTGTTGTTATTTCGTTTTCTTTGCAATTACGCATAATTCTGGATGTTATTTCCCTTACTTGACTTACACTACCTGGTGATGCAGAAAGTTCTTCGCTGTACATTGTTTGAATAGAATCTATTATTACAAGCTTTGGTTTAATTTGATCTATTGCAGACTCGATTAATTCTATGTTAGTTTCCCACAAAAATACAATATTGTCATTTTTTATATTTAACCTGTCTGCCCTTATTTTTATTTGTTCTGCGGATTCTTCACCAGATATGTATAGGACTGGGTGGGCAGGGTCGTCGGGGACACCGACCCCTACATTGTCATTGGCACAATCATATGTGCCTGCATTTGGGGCAGATATAGAATCTGCCCCTACATCTTGGATGGATATGGAATTTGACCCTACGTTTTGGATGGATGTAGGATTTGCACCACCTACGTTGTTGCATATTTGGAGGATTAGCGTTGATTTTCCTATGCCTGGTTCTCCACCTAATAATATTAATGATCCTTTTACTAGCCCACCGCCTAATACTTTATCTAGTTCTTCAAATCCAGTTTTTTGCCTTACAGTAGCTTTTTGCTCGATTTCATTTAATTTTTGTGGTGTTGCCATTTTTGTACGAGCAGATGCAGAGCTAGAGCTGGCTCCTGCGTTCGTTTTAGTTATTTTTTCTTCATAAAAGCTACTCCACGCACTGCAACCAGGACATTTGCCTAGCCATTTTGATGATTCATATCCACAATTACTGCATACAAATATTGTATTTGTTTTTGGCATTATATCGTTACTCCTTGTCATAAATACCATTAGTATATCACAACTCGAAAAAAACATCAATAATTACATTGATATTTACATTGATAAAATCGGTTCAAGCAAGCTATTCAGGACAAAGTCGAAAAAGCGAATTTGTGAACCCGAATGGGTACATCGAAACAGGAGAGCGTGTGTGTGTGTACAGCATACGCTCTTTTGTTTTTAGAAAAACAGTACATTGCCCGTAGGGCACATATGGCTGGGGTGATAGGATTCGAACCTATGCATCTCTGGGTCAGAGCCAGATGCCTTACCGCTTGGCTACACCCCAATTAACTATATTTACAAAACAAAAGTATTATAACACACTTCGTGACTTTTTCGCAATAGGATTAGTTTTGCTTATTTTATAAATCATTAACTATATCTACTAAATTCTCAAATGAAGTTATTGATTTGGCGGGTACAAATCCTTCTGTTCCATTACTTCCAAACAAAATTGTTTTCATTCCCAATTCTGATGCACACATTAAATTTTTTATTTGGTCATCAATAATAACTGCTTCTATGGGTTTTACGCCAAATTCTTTTAATGCTAAATTATACAATTTCTCTTGAGGTTTCTTTAGCTTTACATCCTCACTAACATATATTTTATCAAAATAACCATTTAGGTTGTTTCGATTTATAACATACTGAATCCAACTTGTTGGATGATTAGTTATAGATATTACATTGTAGTACTCCTTTAACTTTTGCAAAATAAATTGTATATTAGGATATATTTTGTAATTATTAAGATGTTCTGTTTCAATTACTTTAATATCGCCATCAGAAACGTTTTCCCAAAATTGAGAAATATTAATATCTCCTATTATTAGCTTTTGATACTTTGAAAAAAAGTCATCAAAACTAATTTTAGGAGTTTTAATTTTTAAGTATAATTCATTTATATTAAGGTATGAACCACCTCTCATGTTAGGGAATACTACTCCTAACATATCAAAAATAACTAATTTAATCATTATATTTCTATTTGCTCCTTATCTGGTTTTGATATGCTGTTAATTACATTATTAATTGTTTGGTCATCCGATTCAATAACTTTAAAATTATATTTATCTTTAAGTTTATCTGCTTTTTCTAATAAATAACTTTGATAAGACCTAATTCTTGAAAAGTTTTTTAATTTATATGGAGCTCTATTTTCTCCCTGTCCTATTATTTGATTTTTATGTCTTTCTTCATCTTTTACATATAAAATTATATGTGTGAAGTTTACATCTGGGTCAATATCTATTAATCCAGGCAATAAATGAATTCCTTCAAAAATAATATCTTTATTCTTTTTTTTAGATTGTTCAATCTCTGTTCTAATATATTCTTGTAAATATTTAGCTTGTTGTTTAAACCCTCTTATCTCTGGATGTTTTGCTTCAGGAACTAAATCAGTTAAAACCGCTGACCTATGTAACACTTCTGTTTCTGGAGTCCTTTGAATACTCTTTCTTATTAATTCTCTAATTATATCAGTACTCATAACTTTTTTTATGCCTAATCTGTTTGCTACTTCAGTTGCAACAAAAGATTTTCCTGTCCCTTGTGCTCCTGTTATAAATATAACTCTCACAACTTAAATCCCCCTTTTAGTGAAGCTAAAATGCTCCTCCTCCGACCTCTAGAAAATCCTCCTCCAATGCCTGTATATCCATATTATCTATGCTATAACTTCTAGCATAAACTTTATGCGACATTAATAGGAAGAATAATATAAATATACCAATTATTAAACTTATTTTTACTTTGTAGTTCATATAAAAAATCTCCCTTATGAAATTAGTATAAATTCGAGCCTGTGTATGGAATATATAGATTTAATACCGAATCATAATAATAATTACTATTAACAGGATTAACAGGCCCTACTATTAAATTTCTAATTAATCCAATTACTATTATTGTCAAAAACGCAACTACAGTTACAAAAGTTACAAATATAATTATAAATTTCTTTGTTTTTCCTTTATCTAACAGATATGATATTAGTTTCATTACAAATATCAAAAATGGTATAATTAATATTAGAATGACTATTCCAGCGAACATTTTATGAATGGTATAATTATCTCTTGTACTATAAAACAGATATATAAAAAAAATTAATAAAGGAATGATTATTGTAATTAATATATCAAATTTAAACAATCCTTTTTTTCTATTACTAAACTTGTATGCTGTTACTACTATTAATATTATACTTATAATGCCACATATAATAAATGACATGTCCTCTCCATATATTCCAATTATCATAAATACAAAACATATAACAATATATATTAACAACTCACCAATATTAATAAATTGTTCTTTAAGAAATTTTTTCCACATAATCGCTTTTATACCCCTTCTACTAATCCTTCAAACATCCCACTGGTACTATCAGCACTCCATCTTTTGTTGTGTATGCCATATCGCTTCCTGTAATAACCATTAAAAACTTAGGTTCTTTTTTGCCATTTTCTCTTAACTTATCTCTTAGTTCAATTAATTTTTCAGCACCTTCTTTTATTTTTTTTGTTCCCAGCTTTGTTTGAACAAGCCCATATTCCCCGTTATCGAAATGTATTACTTGGTCACATTCTAATCCATATCTATCTCTATAATGTCTTAAATATCCGCCTAAACTATTGGCATATACCTTTAAATCTCTATCTACTAAATTTTCAAATAATAAGCCAAAAGTCATGGGATCCATAGTCAATTCTTTTGGTGAACACTCTAAAGCAGCACATGCAATAGATGAATCAATTAATGTCTTCTTTGGTGCAGTTTTCATATTTGTTTTACTTATTATATTTGGATTCCATGCCTCCACATCTTCTATAACGTATAGCCTTTTTAATTTATTCAAATAATTTATTATTGTCACATCAGATACATCACCGTATATATTCCTAATATCTTCATATAATGTTTTACCTGCTTCAATAGTACATGTAAGTCTTGAATATGCTCTCATTATTGCTCTTGTAAGTTTTGGATTAATATTTTCAGTGTCACTTTCTATGTCTGATTCACATAATACATCTAAATATTCTTTTGCTATTTTCAATGCTAAGTTTTCGTCTTTTTGCGTAACGCTAGATGGCCATCCGCCACGGCATGTTAAATACGCTAATCTTTCATAAGTAATATCTGTTGTTTGTCCATGTACTTTTGCTTTTCCATCTAATATTTCTTTTAATGAAATACTTCCATTAGAATCTCCACTTTCATATAAACTCATTGGATACATAGTTACAAAAGACATTCTTCCTATGCCCGAATGTAAATCTTTTTTATCTTTATCATTTGGTTTCACAGAGCCAGTAATTAAGTATAATCCTCGTTCATTTTGTTTATCTATGTCATATCTAATAGCATTCCAAACACCAGGTATTAATTGCCATTCATCAACAAGTCGTGGTTTTTCTCCTTCTAACAATAAATTAATATTATTTTCTGCTATTTCTTTATATTTAGCACCTTCTACAGGATCTTGCAATTCTATTATACTTTTTGCGAATTGCTTTGCAGTAGTAGTTTTACCACACCATTTCGGTCCTCTTACAACCACACATCCCATGACTTTTAGCTTTTCCTTAATTGATTTATCAATTATTCTTTTTATATATCCCATTGTAAAACCCCCGTATATATTATATACCCAATTTAAATAAATAATGCAATATCATTTTACAAATTCGTGGCATTTGACTTTATAAATTCGTGGTGCTTGACTTTATAAATTCGTGGTGCTTTTCTGACATTTTTTGAGATAATTGAATTTAGTTGATAGGATTTGTTAAACATTAACCTAAATCTCCCTCATGAAATTAGCTTAGCACAACATCTATAAACGCCGCATGAGACCAGCCAAGCCCTATTACCCACGCAGGTTTCATTGTCTTGTTATCCACTTGCTCTGGCAAGAATCCAAGCTCTGTTGCTGATTTTGCTACAAAATCAAAGCATTCTTTTGCTTTACTTTTTTTACCTAATTTATTATAATAGCGTGCCATCCACAAATTGGCTATAACCCAAGGGTTTCCTCCGGCATATTTGTCGCCTTCATAACGCAAATATCCACCTGTATGAGTTCTAACAGTTAGGTTTAACCTTTCTACAGTATTTAATATTTTTTGATCTTTAGCTGTAAACACATTAAATGGCTCAACTAAGCCCAACAAACTTATATCCATTTTGTTATCTTTACCTCTAACAAAGCTTTTTAAGTTTTTATTATAAAAATTGTCTATTATGTACTGCTTTACTTTTAAAAGTCTATCTTCTAGAATTAATTGATATTTTCTAATTTTTTCTTGTTTTAACCTGTTTGTTTTAAATCCATCATAAACCTTATCGTAAATTTTCTGCATAGCTTCAAAAGCCCCAAATATGGCTGCTAATGAATATGTATGTACTCCTTCATTTTCTTCCCATAAATCATAACTCGGCTTAAATTTATTTGTGTTATTTTGCAAATCGTCAAAATAGTCTAATAAAAATTTCATTGCTTTTTCACACATGTTTAAATTTTCTTCTAAGAATTTTTTGTTTTTTGTAAGTTCATAATATTTATGTACGCCCCAAATTATAGAGGCTGTTTCATCAACTTGATACCCCCAACTTGGTGCCAAGTTTCCATCTGTATAAAAACGTTGCTCCCACATGCCATTTTTGCTTTGTGTATTTTTACAAAACGTATTGTAAAACCTTTCCATTTCCTCTTTCATATTTAAAGCATGCATTGCTGAGGTCATAAAAACACCGTCCCTCGGCCAGCAATATGAATATCTTCCGCACTTTGTTTTTTCTTCATCAATTTCCATTGCTGCTGAGATTCCACCAGTTTTTGCATTCGTTAACAATGGAAATAACAATATTGTTCTTTCATAAATTGCAAATAATCTATTTTTTAACAGTTGTGTCAAATTAGGGTCGCCGAGGACGTCGACCCCCACAGTAACATGTTTTTTGTAATAATTTGTCCAGTATCTTTTAGTTTCGTTATAAAATCCAGTAAAGCCTTTCTTGGTTATGTATTTTACGTCTTCTTCTAACTTATCAATATTATTTTTCAAATTATTTTCTTTAATATAAATAAATATGTCAAAATACACCTTTTTGCCTGGTTTCAATACTCCTAAATTATACAAAATGCTAGAGTCTGGCGACATTCCAATATAATCTTTGCCACCAATGGAACCAGTTTGAATACTATCCATGCTACCATTAATTTGATATGAAGACATCGGATTAGGCGAAAATATACTAAATGTATTGTCATGTGTATATTGCATTAAAATGTTATTTTTATAAAAACCACTTACTTGATTATTTATGTCTGTTAAAAGCTTCGAAATTCCCATAACTTCTAAGTTCATATCAAAGTTGTTTTCATTAGTAAATTCATATCTTTTGCATAAAACATTTTTATCATATGAAATAAAGTCTGTTTGACTTGTTTTAAATTTGAAATATGAATTGTATATTTCTGTTTGTAAAATATTGGTTTGTGAAATGTATTTTTGTTCATAACTGTTGTTTATGTCTTCATGCAAGAAAATAAATTTTGAATCGTTTATTTTGAATCCAAAATGTATAAAGTCTAAAAATTGTCCATAGTCAACGTTTGGGCATGATATTCTAAGCAGCTCTCCTTTTTTTGAATAGCTTGCTGTCATGTTTCCGTTTCCTATTATTGCATCGTTAAAATATTTGTTTTTCATTTGTTTCTCCTTTTTCAAGTCCGCTATAATTATACCTCCAATATTTTCACCATTTGTTGTTCTAAATCTTTAATCTGTGCATTTAGCTCCATTAGTTTTTCATTCTTGGTATCCTCATTATCTAAATCTTGTTTTATTAATTCATTCATATCAACTAATTCTTCTTTTAAAGTTTCTAACCTGCCTAAAACCTCGAGTTTTAGGTATTCATGCTTATCATATGTTGTTGCTTTACTTACTAATGTTGATGTTTCTTCTAAATCAAATTCATCTCCTAAATCAGGGATGGTAACAGGTATTTGCGTTGTTTCTTGAATTTTGTCTTTTAATATGACTTGTTGATCTATTTCGCCATGTACTAAAAATATATGTTTTGGTCTTTTATCAAAAGAATAAACAAAGTTTAATAGCCATTCTTGATCTGCATGTCCTGAATATCCTTCTATATATTCAACTCTAGCAGCCACAACAAATTCTTCTCCAAAGATTTTTACTTTTTTTGCTCCATTAACTATCGAATATCCCAAGGTGCCTGGTGCTTGATATCCCACAAATAATACCGTATTTTTGGAATTCCATATATTATGTTTTAAATGTTGCTTTATTCTACCAACTTCACACATTCCACTTGCTGAAATAATTATTGAAGGGGTTGTGTCTTCGTTAATTAGTTTTGATTCATCTGAAGTTTTTGTAAGTCTGAGTCCCGGAAATTCTAGTGGATTGTCGCCTTTTTGCAAAACTTCTTTTATTTCATCATTAAACAAGTTCATGTTTTGTTTAAATATTTCTGTTGCAGAAATAGCAAGTGGGCTATCTACATATACTAAAGTTTTCATTAAAATTTCATATTTTCTTTTAAATTCGGCATCAGTGGTTTCTCTTTCTTTTATTTTATATAATTCATATAAAATTTCTTGCGTTCTTCCAACTGCAAATGATGGAATTATAACTCTACCACCTTTTTCTATAGTTTCTGTAACAATAGTTAAAAACTTATCCGCTCTATCGCTTACGTCCATATGTAATCTTCCGCCATATGTTGATTCCATAATTAAAAAGTCCGTATCTCTAATCATTGTTGGGGCATCCAGAAGTGGTAAATTATTGCTTCCTAAATCTCCTGTGAATACTAGTTTTTGTATTTTATCATTTTCTGTAACCCAAATTTCAAGGATTGCAGAACCTAACATGTGTCCTGCATCATTAAATCTAACTTTAATATTTTCATCTATATCAATTATTTCATCATATTGAATAGGTTTAAATATTTCTAAAGATTGAATGGCCTCTTCAACTGTATACATTGGTGGTTCTGGCATTTGACCTTCTCTTAGATGTTTCTTGTTTTTCCATTTTGCTTCAGTTTCTTGAATGTGTCCGCTGTCTGGCAACATTATTGTACACAAGTCATATGTAGCTTTTGTTGTATAAATGGGTTTTCTATATCCCTCTTTGTACAACTTGGGTATTCTGCCAGAATGGTCGATATGGGCATGGGTTAACAGCATGAAGTCAATATCGTTTATGTTAAACTCAAAAGCATCTAGGTTTTGTTGTTCTTCTGTTATTTTTCCTTGGTACATCCCACAATCTAACAAGAATTTTTTTCCTGCTCCTTCTACTAATATGTTTGAACCTGTTACGGTTTTTGCTGCTCCTAAAATTTTTACTTTCATTATTTTTTTCCTTTCTTTTTAAAATAATATTTAAAATCGTCCGTCCTTACAAAAACAAATTTATCTTCTTTCCCTTATTATTAGCTCCACTTTTTACATTGTCTGCAATTTCTAAGGTGGTGTCCAGGACTTCGCCATCATATATTTCTAACAATAGCTTTTTATGCATCACTTTTGATACCAATTTTATTTCATGTAAATCAATAATTTTTGTATCTAAAATTCTTACTAAAATATCAATGCTTTTTTCTAAGTCTTGTGTAATTCTAACAAAAACACTATATTCATATGCTTTTCGTAATATTAACCTTTCGGTCTTTTTTATATGTTTTTGTATTTCTGGGATATCCTTTATATATTCATTTTCATCTATTTTTATATATTTGTAATATCTAAATAAAAAAATTAAGTCTATAATAGCTTTTTTGTTATCAGTTTTAATTGTCTTTTTTTGCAAATTACTTAAAAAAATCTTTTGAAAGTTTATTATTTGTGCTTTTAAGCTTAAATCATTATTATGAATTTTTTCTAAATGTTTAATTTTTTTATACTCTTTTATAATTTCATTTTTTTCTTTAATATAATTTTGAGGTTCTAGCTTTACATTGTAGTTTTTAAGTTGTTCAAATAGTTTTTCTCTTTCACGTTTTAATAGTTCAAATAAATGTTTTTTGCTAAATATCTGGTTATTCAAAGGTAATTTTGAATTTCTTTTTTTATATTCACTATCTAAGAGTTCCTTATCTAATATTATATTGTCTATATCTTTTATTTTTTTGTTAATACGCCTTTTTTCTTTATATATATCTTCTAAATACTTAAGTCTGTTTTCAATATAATCCAAGGATTTTTTTGTATCTTTTCCTTTAGCGAGCAATTCTACGAATTCTTTCATAGAATCCTTAATCAGTATTTTTACCAATATATCAAACATTGCGTTCATACTAATAATTTTGTTCTTTTTTCCATAATAATGTGCTAATCTTATTTCTGCTTTGTCAATAAAGTTTTGTGTTGTGTCGTCACTAATTCTCCATTCTTCCATAAATTCAATTCCAAGCAAAACTAATGCATTAAAAAAAATTAAATTGTATAATGTCTCGTCTTGGCTTACTAATCCAGCATTCCAAGACCAACCATCAAAGTCGTAAATGATTTCTTTTGTGTTATGAATATACCCTAATTCTAAGACTTTTTTTAATTGTTGCTTTACAAAATTGTATTCTGATTTTATGTTATAGTTTTTTGTAACCATTTCTGCAACTCCAGCAAATAATGCATTTTCTGTAGGGTGTGCAAACATTATGCCATCTTCTACTACGGCACTTCTGCCTTGTTCTTTAAGTTCTTTGCCTTTATCTGAGTTTGGCTCAACGAGTATTATTTTATTGCATTGATAGTTTATTATGTTTATTGTTTCTTCTATAAATTGCTCTTTATCTTTTACGAGAATTTTTACTGTTTTATAGTCATCATAGCTGTTTTCTATTTTATAGAACATGCTTAATAGTAGACTTTTGGCGTTGGCTGTAAAGTCTTTTTTTTCTAGTACTTTTTCTAGTATGTTATTATAGTTTCTTCCTGTCATTTTGAAAAATATTTGATTTTTTGACAATGTTTCACCTGCTTTCTTAAAAAAATGTTGTCGCTGTTGTAGGGGCGAACATCGTTCGTCCTGCACTATAATTACACCGTTTTCAATAATATTATCTCTCGGACGAACAATGTTCGCCCCTACATTTACAATCTTTTTGTGCTACTCTGCATCCCTATGATATCAAAATTTTATGTTCTATTCTACATTGCTTTCCTCTGCCGAACTGCTCATTTTCAGTTCATCTAGTTGTGCTTGTGTTATAAGTACTTTTCTTGGTTTACTTCCTTCTGAAGCGGAGATTATTCCTCTTTCTTCCATTTGATCCATAATTCTTCCTGCTCTTGCATATCCAACTTTAAATTTTCTTTGAATGTATGAAGTTGAGGCTTGTCCCGTTTGGACAACCATGTCTATTGCTTCCATTAAAAATTCATCTGTATCATCATCATTATCTGCTAAATCCGCATCTTTATTGTTGTTTTTTTCAATTTTTTCCATAATATCTTCGTTATATTTTATATCTTTTCCTGATTTAATAAAATTAACCACTTCTTCAATTTCTGAATCTGAAACAAATGCTCCTTGTATTCTCTGCGGTTTATTTGAACCAATAGGTGCAAACAGCATGTCTCCTTTGCCCAATAACTTTTCAGCTCCATATTCATCTAATATTGTTCTTGAATCTACTCCCGAAGAAACCGCAAATGAAATTCTTGATGGAATATTTGCTTTAATAAGTCCTGTTATTACATCAACAGATGGTCTTTGTGTTGCTACAACTAAGTGCATTCCGTGCTGCTCTTGCCATTTGTGCCAGCCTACAAATGGAGTCTTCTACTTCTTTAGCTGCAACCATCATTAAATCTGCTAATTCATCAATAATTATTACTATTTTAGGAAGTTTTTCTCCTTCTCCTTGTACGCCTTTATTGTATCCTTCTAAATCCCTTACTCCTTTTTCTGCAAATAATTCATAACGGTGCACCATTTCTTGAACTGCCCATTGCAACGCACCGGCTGCTTTTTTTGCATCTGTAACAACTGGGATTAATAAATGTGGAATTCCGTTATACATTGCTAGTTCTACCACTTTTGGGTCAACCATAACTAGTTTTACTTCATTTGGTTTTGCCTTATATATAATACTCGCAATAAGTGTATTGATACAGACACTTTTTCCTGAACCAGTTGACCCCGCAATTAACATATGTGGCATTTTAGATATATCTGTTACAATTATCTCACCTGCTGCATCTTTTCCTAATGCAAAAGCGGTCTTTGTTTCTAAATCCAAAAACTCACTACTATCTATTATTTCTCTCAAAAATACCATTTCTTTTTCTTTGTTAGGTATTTCTATTCCAACCGCCTGCTTACCTGGTATTGGAGCTTCTATTCTTATTGTATCTGCAGCTAAATTTAGTGCTATATCGTCAGCTAAATTTGCAATTTTGCTAACTCTTACGCCTTCTGCAGGTTTTAATTCATATCTTGTAATTGTTGGTCCTACTGATATGTTTTCTACTTTGGCTGAAACTCCAAAGCTGTACAATGTTTTTTGAAGTTTTGTAGCAATTGCTGTTAAGTCCTTTTTTAAAGTATTTCTTTTAAGTTTAGGTTCTTTTAACAAACTAATTGGCGGAAATTCATATCTCATTTCTTCTTCTGTAAGTGCATGGTCTAAGTTTAGCACCTGTTTAGTAGCTTCTTCTTTAACAGGACTTTGTTCTGTAAATAAATTTTCGTGTTCTACATTGTTTCTTTTGGGTTCTTTTATGTTAAATTTAGGCTGTTCAAATTCTTCCTCTATATCTTGAACATATCTTTTTCCTGCTTTTTTTAACTTTTCATCTTTTTCTGATAAATCTAAGATTTCTAACTGTTCAAATTTTTCTTTCTTTCTCAATTCTCTTTCTTTTTTTCTTATTTCATCCTCTTTATCTCTCAAGGTTCTTTTTTCTTCTGCGTTTTCCATTGCTTCTTTTATTAACTTCCCAGGTCGTAATCCAAAACTAAATATTGCAATTATAATAATTAAACCCACAGAAAGAATATAGCTTCCTGCAACCCCCATAGTTATAAAAACATTCGCAATAACAGTTCCAAGTACTCCACCGCCAATGCCATTAGTGCCTAAATCATATGCCTTTTGCGACAAGTCAACTAAACTTTTCATTCCACTAAAAGTGCCATTTGAAAATTCACTTGTAGCCAATATTGTAGCGACTAATAATAGCATTATTAAATAAAAAATTAGTTTTCCTTTAATACCATCTTTTTTATTAAAAAATAAATAAATGGCTATTATAAAAAAACCAATAGGTAATATGTATTTTACCCAACTTATTAATCCACCTAATATTTCACTAACTGTTTTACCAACAATTCCAGATTCAGAAAACACAAAAACACTTAGCAAGATACTAAATATTAATATTATGATAATTTGTATATCTATTTTTAATTCACTATTCTTTTTTTTTCTACTTCTCGCCACTTTTATTATTCCTCCTGTAGATATTATTTCTCATACTCAATCCGCTTGTGGTAGTTAGTATATGATTTTTAAAAAGCTCCTCCAGGTCAAGGGGTAATCCGTATGCCTCAAAGGGCTGTCGCACGCTTTTTAAAAATCATATACTAACTACCACAAGCTACGTTACTTCATTTTGTTTTATTTTATTTTAATTCCTTTCTATTATTATCTATCGTTTCTAAAGTTTCTTGAAACTTTAGATTAACATATGAAGTTACTTCTTGAAATCTTTCTTCCATAGCTTTTATTTGAGTTTCTAAATCAATTAAAATGCCATCTGCATAATCTCTAGTTCCTTTATCAATCTCTCTTGACATTTCATTTGCGGTTGTGATAATTTCTTGCTTTTTTTCATATGCTTTTTTAGTAATTTCATGTTCATCAATCATAGAAATGATTCGATTTTCTGCCTCTTTTACAATTTCAGCAGCTTCTTTTTGTGCTTCTGCAATAATTCTTTCTCTTTCTTCTTTTATCCATTTTGCATGCTTTAACGCTTCTGGAAGATTTAATACTACTTCTTCTAATTTGTCTAATATTTTTTCCTGATCAATAAGCTTTTTATTTGTAAAGGGTATACCTCTACTCATTTCCAGCATATCTTCAATTTCTTCTAATAATGTGAAAATCTCCATTTTTTTATTTCCTTTCTGATGACACTTAAAATTATATTTTTACACTTGTTCCAAAAATATTAATAATACTCTACCATATTTTCTTATGTCCTTTATGTTAATGTCTATATCTGATATCTCCCCTATTTTTTCTTTTTCATCTGTTTCTATTACAATTATTCCATTTTGAGATAATAAATCATATTCAATAATTTTTTTTATTGCATCAATTAATAAATTTTTTTTATATGGTGGATCTAAAAATATTATATCGAATTCTCTAGTTTCTTCCTTCATTTTTTGCAAGACCGCTTTATAGTCCATCTCTAAAAGCATTACTTTGTCTTGAAATTTTGTCTTTATAATATTTTGCTGTATAATAAAGTTTGCCCTTCGAGATGAATCCGACAAAATGGTGAAGCTTGCTCCTCTGCTTACAGCTTCTAACCCCAAAGCCCCACTTCCTGCAAATAAATCTAAAACACTAGCATCTTCAATATATAATTGTATAATGCTAAATAATGATTCTTTTACTCTATCTAATGTTGGCCTTGTTGCTAATCCATCTAACGTATATAATTTTGTTCCTCTTGCAATACCACCAATAACTCTCATTTTTCCTCTTTACATAAAAAATACTTTGGTTGCGTACATTTTATGACGGTTTGCAAAATTTGTCAATAGGCTTAATCAAAATGTAACAAACACTTAATATAGGCGTAATATTATTACAAAAAAAGATATCCTATAGTTGTAATCCTGTTTAACAGGATTACATTATAGGACATCTTTTAATATATTAGGAATATTAAAACTATATCGTTATTATATATAAAGTTCTTGTATATTTCTCTTTATTTTCATTTGTATTATTTTTCAAGTTTTATCTACTAGGTGTATAAATGCCATATTCAATACTTTTAGAAGATTCAGGGTTTTTATTACCTTCATATACATTGCGAAGTTTATTATCTGAATATCCAGGTGTTAATATATTGTCTGCGTATACATCTTCTAATTTATTATCTGAATACTTAATAGGTAATACCTTATCTGTTATTACATCTGGAAGGTTATTATCTGTTACTACATCTGGGCTACTTGTGTTTACATCATCACCATTTACAACAGTTGTAAATGAAACAGATGCTGTTTCTCCACTTGTAACTACTACAGGCATTGTCATATTCTCAATACCAGCTCCCGAAAGAACACAATTATATGTGCCTGGTGCTAAATTAGAAATATTAACTTGACCATTATTAGATATAGTTGTAGCATAAACTGAATTGTTGTTTTCATCATAAACAGTTAAATCGAAATTTGCAGCATATTCATCATCATGAACGGTTGTTGTAGTCGTTTCGGTATTAGTTAATACGTTATCACCATATACAGTTTTAACATATTTATTTTTCCCTGTTACAGTTTTAACATATTGATAATCACCTGTTTCAGTTTTAACATATTGATATTCACCTGTTTCAGTTTTCACCAAGCTGTAATCCCCTGTTACAGTATTAGATAATTTCCATCCTGTAAATTCGTATTGACCTGTTGTATACCATGAGATGCCTCCTTCAAAGTGAACAAACAAATAAATTGTATCACCGTAATTAGCTGGCATGTCAATTTTAAGGGTTTGACCATTTCCTACTTGAGTATGCTTTACTTCACTAGTAGGATTACCAGTAAATTGTGCTGTAGATACTACAGCTCCTACATTTGCTGATATTAATCTGTTGTCAAAAGAAATTATAAGTTGGTTTCCCTCTATTTTCACATTGTAACCATATCCAATATCTGCATTAGGGTTATTTCCTTTGCTTGAGTCTGCGATATCAAAATTAATTCCTCCATCCTTACTTGCATCTGCAACATTAACAGAAACATAAGTCATACCATTATGCAATACGCCACCAAGTATATTACCATCTACAGGGTTACCACTATTTACCCAACTTACTAATGTGCCTGTATTATTATTTGTTATTTTCTTTTCAAATGTTGGTACATAGAAATCTTGTACGTTACGTGTATAGAAATCTTGTACATCACGTGTATAGAAATCTTGTACGTCACGTGTATAGAAATCTTGTACATCATGTGTATAGTACTTTTGTACATCGCGTGTATAGTAGTTTGTTGTATTTACTACATCATGTTGTTTCGTAACGTCAACGTTTACATTCATTGCTCCAACCATTGGAATTGTAGTATTGTTGAACACTGGTGCATACAATGGAACAAGTTGAGGTTGAGCATTAAAAAGGTCGTCACCAGTGCCTACACCATGTAAATAAGCAAGGTCAACTATTTTCCCACTTCCTGTATACCCATCAGAGTTAGCAATTACATCTTTTACAGCAGCTTTTTCAGCATCAGTTAAAGTGCTTGCATTAAAATAATCTGAATCAAGTTTAATAGCACCAAGTAATGTCCATATTACTGTTTGTGTAATTGTTCTATTTTGATTTACATCTCCATATTTATCTTCAATATAATTGAAAGCTGAAATAAATTTAGAAATATCACCAATTTCATTTGTTTGATCTTCTAGTGTACTAATTTTATAGCCAGAATATGAGAATCCCGTAGAACCAGCATGTGCACAAAAAGATGGATATTCTTGTCCTGTTATAGTGTTAGTTTCTCCAATGTAGAAAATATCACCGTTGTCATTAAGCACATCATTATTTGCTCCGATATTCCAAATTTTTTATATAATCACTGCTGTAACCATTAACAATCGTATAAAGAGCATTAGAATCGAATTGAGTTACTTTTCCGTTTGCACTAACATATATTGTTAAATCAGTTGGAGTTTTAAAAATCTTCTCGCCTTCAGTTGTAAGTTTTTCTACAACCTTGTAAGAACCTGGATTTGTAATACTACCAAAATCAATTTTTCCATCAGTTCCAATAGTTCCATTAGCAACTAAATCCCCTAGGCTTTCATCTGTATTTATTGCATAAAGCTCAAAACTCATATATTTGCTAAGATCACTTATATTAATATTATTAGTTTTTGCCCAATCTACGATATTAACGCCATCCACTGATTTTTCTATTTTTACAAGTATTTTTGTATCGTGTGGTTGAGGTTTATCTGGATCTGCTGTTCCGTTATGGAATCCACTAATATTGAATTGTATATTTCCACTTTCTTTTGTAACTACAAAGCTATCGCTATTATTATTGTTCCCTTTGTCTACATATGCAATTTGCCAGCCAGCTGGTGCTACAATTACCCATCCAGGATTATTGCCTCCACCGTTTGTTGATGGCCCCATATCGGAAGTCCACTTAAACACTTCACCATTTGTAAAAGTTATTTGCATATTAGTTATTGCAGCAAAATTGTTTCCTGAATATACAAGATGCCATACACTTGGATCTGTTGCATTTGCTGAATCCCCTAGGTAGAATACATTACTCCAACCATCTTTGCTGAAGTTACTACCACTACCTTTAAGATAAATGGTTTGATTAACATCTGTGTTTGGTGCTGCACTGTTGCTACTACTGTTGTTCCCATTTCCATTTCCGTTTCCGTTCCCATTGTTTCCATTACCATTACCATTTCCGTTATTTCCATTAGCTGCCATTACTCCTGGTGCAAATATTGCGATGCTCATAACTAACGCAATAATTAATGCCAAAATTTTAAATGCTAAAATTTTCCTCATTATTTTAAATTCCCCCTATTTTTAAATTTCCCCTATTTTATTATGAAGTTAAGGTTCTCCAATGTTTAAATTTAATTAATTTCTTAATTCGTATCTTTTGTATCTAAGGCTTCTCTATAGTTTTATTCCTTACTGTGATATTATATTACAATCTTTTAAATAATTCAATGGTTTTTATTTTTTTCTTGCCCTTTTTATCTGAAAATTTTGATACATTGTACCAAGAGTATTAAATAAAAAGTTTGTAATTGGTCTAAATACCATGTATAGTTCTCCTACAAATTCTGTAAAATCTCCATTAAATCCTTTTTTAAATTTATATATTCCATATTGTGGGTGATTTTCATCAACATGACCAGATACTCCCCTAAAATCATATATATCGCACTTTTTTTCTAATGCCCATTTTATCATTTCCCATTGGACTAAATAATTTGGCATAACATTTCTATGTTCATTTGAACTTGCACCATATAAATACCATACTTTATTCCCATAGTAAATCGCTATTGCACCAGATATGGGTTGTCCTTCATAATCTGCCATAATTACACGCAAATAGTTTTTTCCCATACAATCATACATTTTTTCAAAATATTCTAAAGGTCTAATTAAAAAGTCATCTCTACTTCCTGTTTCTACCATAATTCTATAAAAGTCTTTTAAATCTTCTTTTCCGCCATCTCTAATAGTAACTCCTTTTCTACCAGCCAAACGAATATTATACCTAGTTTTTTCATGAAAAGATTTAAGTAGTTCTTCTTCAGTTTTATCTTTCACGTTTAATCTAAAAACATATCTTGGCTGAATAACTTCACTAAAATCTTTTACATTTTCTTTTAATTTGAATCCAATTTCTTTTGCAATTTGTTTGAATTCTTCGTCTGTGTTTGATATATCTGGGTCTAAACGTAAAATAAATGCCTTATGTTTTTTAGCCAATTCTTTCACAGAATCAACAAGGGCTTTAAATGTTTGTTTGTCGTGTATGTCGCATACGGGGCCTCTAGGCGAATACATAATGCTTTTATTTAAAATTGGGACTTTTCTTATAAGTACACTCATGCTACCTTTAATGTTACCATTTTCATCTTCTACAATTATTGTTTCATTTATCCATTCTGATTTGACTTTTGCCCATTCTGGGGATTGTAAGAAATGTCCTTTTTTATTTGTTTGAATGAATTCAATATATTTTTGTTTGTTTGTTTCGTTAACTAATTTCATATTTCCTCCCATATATAAATTAACTACAATAGCCCGCTTCCGTGGTAGGTATGTATTTTCTATAAAAAATCAACTACAATATCCCGCTTCCGTGGCAATGTCGTCAACTTAAGGAATATTCTTAGAGTATCAATGTTTTACAGATGTCATTCTGAGACTTTCTACAGAGATTAGCTCACGAAGAATCTACTATTTACAGTAAGATTCTTCGTAAGATAATCTTTGAAGCAAGGCTCAGAATGACACAAGCTGTAACGTTACGTCTTAAGTTGACTGCATTGCTTCCGTGGTAGGTATATATTTTATTTAATGTATAAATATATAATAACCCACTAAAACTATTTCTGCTATTAGTATTACGGGTAATCCTATAGTGAAGTTGGCTTTTTTTGTCTTATGTCTGAATGCATACATTCCTGCAATCGTACCGATTCCGCCACCAAGTAGGGTAATTGTAAAAATTGTTTTTTCTTTTATTCTCCAATGATGCTTTTCAGCTTTGTATTTGTCTATTGCCATAATTAAGAAACCTAATAAATTTATTAATAATAAGTATAGTATTATATAGTTTACGTTATTTTTCAATAATTCTTGCACAATTTTCTCCTTAATTTATGTGTATAGCATACCACAATTATAATAATTTTACAAGATTTTCATATAATATTATTGCTATTGATTTTTATATAAAAAAACAATTGACAAATTGTTTTTAAAATGTTATAATTTCAATAGAAAATAAATGTAGCCAGTTCATATGATGCAGAAACATAGATATAGCGGTATCTATGTTTCATTTTTTTATATTAAAAAAACAGAACCAAGTAGCGGGCTCAGTTCTGTCCAAGACGATTGACTTAGTCTTTATTTTCCGTTTTCTCCTTGTTTTTTAGCTTTTCTTCTATAAGTCGGTCAATCAAAACAAGGATTAATGTTGCCATGTTCATGTAGATGCCTCCCTTCTGTCCATAAGATTGCTCTTAAAGCGAAGGACTAATGTATTATATAAGATATTTTTGCAAAAAATCTCGGAAAATTTGTCGAATATGAAAATAAATTATGTAAAGAATAAGTGTGTGGTGGAAGGTTAATTCACTTCCACCACACACCCTTTCATTTTAAGCTATCTTTCCATCGCCGTTTTGTTTTTCTATAGTTCTCCCTCATTTTTATAATGTTTTCATAAATAGACTCTATAGCTATAATAATCATCAAAAGGAGTATTCCTCCAAACAATCCAGAAACTACAAAACCAACCACAACGTACGATTCAAAAAATCTTAAAAATGGGGATTCGTTGTAGAGACTTCCCTGCTCTTTATACACTATTTCCATCCCTGAAACTTTTCCAACAACAACATTGCCAGATTTAAAATTAAAAATAATATTATTCTTATCTTCAATTTGAATATTTGTGACAATGTTGTTAGTATTATTTGGCCATTTGACTCGGATTACCCCATTCCATGCGATTTGTGGAGCAACATTTTTATAAAACTCCCTCTCTGCTACTTTAGTTAATTCCATATTCTTATCTTTATTAGCGTAGACTCTTTCTGCAAATTGCCCTCCCACAAATGTTGCTATTATAAACCAAATAAGTGCTCCATAAAAAATAAAGTTCTCACAGTTCACAAATTTTCGAACAGCATCCCATGTTTTGCTTACAAATTCCCGAAAGACATACCATAAAACCAAAAAAAATTCTTTCATATCATTCTCCTTAATTAAGGTTAACAAAAAATAACTCAATTTTCATTATTATACAATAACTTTCATAAAAAATCAAGTTTTTATGTAAATTCCTCCCTTACATCGTAAACAGGCTCAATTGATTACTTTCTGGCAACCCTTTCAAACAATCAAATCTATTCAACATCTCAATAATGCTTTTCCCAATTCCAGACTTCACCTTTAAATCATCTATCGACATAAATTTGCCTTCTTTGGTAGAAGTGTGAATCTTTTCTGCTGCAACGCCACCCAATCCTGGTATGCTATTTAATGGCGGACGTATGCCTTCTTCCTCCATAATAAATTTTGTAGAATGAGATTTATATAAATCCATTGGCAAAAATTTTATTCCTCTTTCATACATTTCCAAAACTACCTCTAAAATTGAATACATATTCTTATCTTTTGCAGAAGCGAAATTTCCTTGCATTTCAATTTCTCGCATTTTGTTTTTTACTTTTTCTTTACCATAAATCATAACATCACTATCAAATTCGTCTGCCCTTATTGAGAAATATGCTGTATAATATGCTTTTGGCTGATGCACCTTAAACCATGCAATTCTATATGCCATTGTTACATATGCTGCTGCATGTGCTTTAGGGAACATGTACTTTATTTTTTTGCATGAATCAATATACCAATTTGGTACATTATACTCTTTCATTTCTTCTTCCCATTCTGGCTTTAATCCCTTACCTTTACGTACAGCCTCCATTATGACGAAAGCTGATTTTGTAGGTAACCCTTGTTTAATCAAATATGTCATAATTTCATCTCTGGTACATATTGCTTCGTCTAATGTGGCTGTACCGTCTAATATTAAAGTTTGTGCATTACCCAGCCATACATCTGTACCATGTGAAAGCCCAGAAATTCTAATTAGTTCGTCAAATGTTTTAGGTTTGGTGTCTACCAACATACCCCTAACAAATTTCGTACCAAATTCAGGAACACCATAAGTTCCAACCTTTGAATTAATTTGCTCTGGCGTAACCCCAAGTGCTTCTGTTCCAGAAAATATTGACATTGTTTTTGGTTCATCCAATAAAACTTTTTGTGGGTCAATGCCTGTTAAATCATAAAGCATTTTTATCATTGTAGGATCATCATGCCCTAATATGTCTAACTTTAATAAGTTTGCATCGATAGAATGGTAATCAAAGTGGGTTGTAATAATATTTGATTTTGCATCATCTGCTGGATGCTGAACAGGACAAAATTCATATATTTCTCTTCCTGCAGGCACAACGATTATCCCTCCTGGATGTTGCCCAGTTGTTCTTTTTATTCCAGTACATCCTGCCGATAACCTAGCTATTTCTGCATTTGTAACTGGTATGTGTTTCTCCTCAAAATATTTCTTTACATAACCAAATGCTGTTTTATCGGCTATTGTACCTATTGTTCCCGCTTTGTATGTGCTTCCATCTTTAAATAATTCATCAACATATCTATGTGCCTTTGCTTGATATTCTCCTGAAAAATTCAAGTCGATATCTGGCTCTTTATCTCCATCAAAGCCTAGAAAAGTTTCAAATGGAATATCTATACCGTCCTTTTTAAGCAAAGTGCCACATTCTGGGCAATTTTTATCTGGCAAGTCCACCCCGCATTTTATTCCATAATCAGTAAAGTCTGAGTACTTACAATTATCACATCTATAATGTGGCAACAATGAATTTATTTCTGTTACACCTAGCAAATAAGCCACAAAAGAAGAACCTACTGAACCTCTTGAACCAACTAAGTATCCATCTTCATTTGATTTATGTACAAGTTTTTGTGCAATCATGTACATAACTGCAAAACCATTGTCAATAATAGATTTTAGCTCCTTCTCCACCCTTTCTTTTACTATTGTCGGTAAAACATCTCCATATAGTTCTTTTGCTTTTTCTTCTGAGATATTTCTAATCTCTATTTCAGAACCTGGTATTTCTGGTGGACATTTTTCTTTAGAAATTGGACTTATTTTTTCACATAAATCTGCTATTTTATTTGTATTTTCTACAACAACTTCATATGCCTTTTTTTCACCCAAATATGAGAATTCTTCTAGCATTTCTTCTGTTGTACGAAAGTATAGCGGAGCTTGCTCATCTGCATCTTTGTATCCTTGTCCTAACTGAATTATCCTTCTGTAAATCTCATCTTCTGGATTTAAAAAGTGTACATCTCCTGTTGCTACTACCAATTTATCTAGACTTTCTCCAGTTTCAATAATTTTTTTATTAATATTTTTTAATGCTTCAACATCAGCAACTACATTGCTATTTATTAAATGTTTATTATTCCCAATTGGTTGTATTTCTAAATAATCGTAAAACCTTGCAATTTCTTCAATTTCTTCATCTGTTTTTCCTTGCAAAATCGCCGAATACAACTCACCACGATCACATCCACTGCTAATAATTAGTCCCTCTGAATACTTCATATATAAGCTCTTTGGTATACGTGGTTTTTTATAAAAATAATTTAAATGTGAAAATGAAATTAATTT
This sequence comes from Oscillospiraceae bacterium, assembly GCA_009778695.1. Taxonomy (GTDB): domain Bacteria; phylum Bacillota; class Clostridia; order TANB77; family CAG-508; genus WRFS01. The sequence goes on along the minus strand of WRFS01000010.1, from coordinate 29,959 downwards.
ATATAAATTTTTTAATCCTTCCTGCGTTTTTGCTATTATTACAGCATGATACATTTCCATTTTTTTAAAATCTATATTTTTATCTAATGTCTCTTCTATTTCTGATACTCTTAAAACTTCTTTTTCTTTAAGCTTTTCAAGCATAATATTAAAAATCTTAATCAAAGTCATAACATCATCTAATGCTCTGTGTGCTACTTCTACTTGTATTTTTAAATTTTCTGCTATAACACCTAATTTATATTTTGGGAAATTCGGAAACAGTCCTTTAGCTAAAGCTACAGTATCTACATATGTATTGTTTATGGATAATCCTATCTTTTCTGCATTATATCTTAAAAATCCTAAATCGAAATTCGCATTATGTGCAACAAGAGTTGTTTCACCTATAAAGTCTAAAAATTTAGGTATAATCTGTTCTATTGTTTCTGCATTTTTTACCATATCGTCTGTAATGTTTGTTATTTCTGTAATTCGTGTTGGTATTGGTCTTTCAGGATTTACAAAACAAGTAAATTCATCTATTATTTTACCATCTTTAATTTTTACTGCTGCTATTTCTGTAATTTTTTCTGTTCTATATGAAAGCCCTGTTGTTTCAATATCAAGTACACAATATTCTGTATCTAAGCTTTTTTGTGAATGCCCAAATAAAATAGAACTTTTATCTGGAACTATATACGCTTCAACCCCATAAATAACCTTTATATCTAAATCTTTAGCTGCCTTATTAGCTTCTGGAAACGCTTGTGCAACTCCATGGTCAGTAATCGCAATTGCTTTCATTCCCCAATCTGCCGCTGTTTTAATTAAATTTGTTGCTGAACTAATACCGTCCATTTGGCTCATTTGGGTATGTAAATGCAATTCTACTCTTTTATTTTCAGCATTATCAATCCTTTTTTCCTTATTGGTTCCCGCTGTTTCAGCAATTGCTTTGCACATTATTCCAAGTTCCTTAGAAAATGGGTCAAATTGTGCATCTCCTGATATTCTAACGCCTCTTGCTTTATTTATTTTGTCTAAAATCTCTTTAGAACTTGCTTGGTCTTTAGCAAATATCTTGCTTGTAATGGTGCTTGTCCCATCAAAAACATTTATACTAATTAAAACTTTACCTGTTTTTAAATCTCGAGCTTCTTTACTAATAACCTCTCCTTCAATTACAACTGTTCCAGACTCTACGTTTAAGTCTATTATTTTTGAAATTTCACCTGTAATCGATTTTGATTTTCCATATATTGCCGACGTTAGGGCGTTACGGGTTGTGGTGCATGATTGTGCCTTGTGCGAATTTATGTCGTGTTCCGTTGTGCCGTGTTCCGTTGTGCCGTGGTTCGGGTGCAATCATGTGCTCCTACGTTATCAACATTAACCTCTACATCACTATTAAATTTTCTTCTTAAATATGTTTCAAAATCAATTAACTCACTTGGATCTACAGCATTTTGAGATACCAAATGAACAACTAATTTGTTACTTTTTTTATATAAATTTACTTCTTTCACTGTACAATGGGCTATGTTGCCTATTGCCACATAATCTTTAAAAACACTTTTAAGTTGCTTGTCCATTATTCACCCTCGCTCATTTATTATATATAATGTGTACCAAATCTTCTACTACTTTCTCAATATTAACTAACGACCCAAGTTTAACTTGGTTAATAAGAAAATTTTTATTCTTTAATCTTATTAATATATCCCCCATATGGAAATACTTTTGCAAATATGTTTGAAAGTATGATTTAAAATATTTTGGATTAGATAAATACATATTATCTATATCTTTATACAATATTTTTACTTCACGACGATTTCCATATTTTTTTAAGATTACCAATTGCTTTTCAAAAAACAGATATGCTGTTCTTTCAATTCTGTATTTCGAGATTAATAAACTAATTATAACATACAATGCATATATCACAATTATCATAAAAAAGTATGTTGCTCCTCCATTTGGTATTATAAGTGCACCAAAAAATATTAACACGATGATTGTTCCAATATGTTTACTTAAGAGCATGTACAATAAATTAAATTTAGGTTTTAGTTTTAAAAATGGTTCGATTTTTTCCATAATTCTTTTCCTTTCTTATACCCAATAATCCAGCCGCTTCCAGAGGTTAGTATATTACTAAATTATCCTCAGTACATCCCTATATGCTATATAAATTGATAGCACAATTAATATTATAAAGCCATAGGCTTGAATTTTTAATTCTAGTTCTCGTTTAATAGGTTTTCTTCTTATTGCTTCTATTAATAGTATAAGTATTTTGCTTCCGTCTAATGGCGGAATTGGTAATAAGTTTGTTACTCCAAGCGATAATGAAACTACTGCTAATAAATAAGCAAATTGTGCAAATCCTTTTGTTTGTGCTACAAGTTCTGAAATTCCAATTGGTCCCATAAATTGATCCATACCAATTTGTCCTGTAAACAACATTCTTAAGCTATCAAATAAGGTAAATAAGAATTCGCCTGAAGCAGATATTGCTGTTTGAAAATTGTTTATTATCATTATTAATACAAAATATACAACTAATCCAAATAATATGTTTAAAAGTCCACCAGCTAATAAAATAACAATTCTTTTCCAAATACTAGCTCTTGTATATGAATCAACATCGTCATTTGGTTCATCTGCACCTTTAAGTGAAACAAAACCTCCCAGCGGTATTATTCTTAACGTGTATTTTGTTCCATTTTTTTCTTTTGAATATATCTTTTTACCAAATCCAATTGCAAACTCTAATACATGAACTTTACAAAGCCTTGCTGCTAAATAATGTGCAAATTCATGTATAATTATTAAAACACCAAGTAAAAATGCTATTTTTATAATCGTAATTATCAATTTAATCCTCCACTAATATTTAATGGAATTAGCATATACTAGTTTCCAGAGTATAAGGTACTGTACAAAGTTAAGTACCGCTAGTGGTTTTAAGTATCTTTTTAAAAAATTGCCCGACAGCCCTTTGAGGCATACGGATTACTCCTTGACCCGGAGGGCATTTTTTAAAAAGATACTTAAAACCACGGGAGGTATGTACTCATAAAAGAGTACCTTATACTCTGGAAACGGATGTCTTTTTCTAATTTCATTAAATATATTTATATAAACATTAGTAAAAAGTATGCTACTGGAGCTATAAATATAACACTATCGAATCTATCAAGCATTCCACCATGCCCTGGTATTAGGTTACCAAAATCTTTTATTCCAGTATATCTTTTAACGCTAGATGCAGCAAAGTCTCCCATTTGCCCAATTATGCTTAATATTACACCAATAAATGCTACATATAAATATGATATACCTAGATGAAATACTGTATTAAATAAAATTGTAACTAACAGCATTAACACTACCGCTCCAACTATTCCAGCTATACATCCTTCAATTGATTTATTTGGACTAATTTTACTAAATTTATGTTTTCCAAACCTTTTCCCAATTTCATATGCAAAAACATCTGTACCCCATGATGCTGCAAAAACGTACCATATTAAATAATATCCATTAGTTCTTTCATATATAAGTGGCATAAACATTAAAAAGAATACTATATAGCATATCCCAAAAAATGTAATTGATATATCCGCTATATTTATTTCCATGTTAGTTTTAAATATTTCAATAAATAGTAATATTATCATAAAGAATAAGAATAATCCCATAAAAGTTAATATATGTTCTTTGGCTATAAATGGCATTACCGCTATAAAAGCTGCTGCAAAATATCCAATCCAAACAATTGGTTTGAACTTTTCTTTAAATGCTATTAAGAATTCATGTAACGCAAGTGCTGCAACTATTGCAAATGTTATGTCGACAACATAAATATTGTTCAATAACATTATTACAATTACTATGGGCATTCCTAGTAATGCTGATATGACTCTTTTCATGTGTTTATTCCTTTCTATCGAGAATATTTTAACCTGTGCCACCAAATCTTCTATTCCTATTTTGATATATTTTTATTGCCATATCCAAATCTTCTTCCTTAAAATCTGGCCAATGTTTATCTGGGAAATAAAATTCAGAATATGTACTTTGCCAAGTTAAAAATCCACTTAATCTTAATTCTCCACTTGTTCTTATTATTAAGTCTGGATCTGGTTGACCAGCCGTATATAGGTTATCTGAAATCATTTGCTCAGTTATATCATTTACCTTAATTTCGCCTGCTTCTACCTTGCTTGCTATATTTTTAACTGCTCGTACTATTTCCAGTCTGCCACCATAGTTAAAGGCTATATTAAATGTAGTTCCTGTATTGTTTTTTGTCTTTTCTGATACTTTAATTATCCTATTATAAAGGCTTTTATTTAACATTTCTATATCACCTAAAAATCGTATTCTTATATTTTCAGTATCAGCTCTTTTAAAGAATTCTTCTAAATAATATTCCAAAAGTCCCATCAATGCTCCAACTTCGTCTTTCGTTCGTTTCCAATTTTCTGTTGAAAATGCATATACTGTTAAATATTTAAGTCCGATTTTGTTTGCATATCTTACTATATTTTCTAATGTTTTTGCACCTTCTTTATGTCCGAAGCTTTGAATCAATTCCCTTATTTTTTGCCCATCTTCTGTTACCATCCATTATTATTCCAATGTGATTTGGTAAATTATTCATGCTTTTACTCCCTTTACAAAATTTACTTTTCTCTTTTTATTAAATAATTCAAAAAATCTTCCAATAATTTTATTTTTTCTTCACTTTTTGTTATTTCTGGAATTATTGATTTTGATTGGCTATAATAATCTTCCATTTTTTCTTTTGCATAATCTAAGGCACCTGTTTCTATCATGAAGTTTTTAATACTTTCTACATTTTTTATCGTTACATTTTCGTTATTCCCATATATTTTTTTAAATTCTTTTTTCTGATTTTCATTTAGTTTTTTTAATGTATGCATACTTAAAATTGTACTTTTACCTTCTTTTATATCTGACGTTATTGGTTTTCCTATTGTTTTTTCATCTCCAAATATTCCAAGAATATCGTCTTGTATTTGAAACATAATTCCAGCTAATTTCCCAAATTTTTCTAAAACTAATAGTCTTTCATTTTTTACTCCTGCTAAACTTGCTCCTACCTGTAATGGCCCAATAATTGTATAATACGCTGTTTTATTAATATTCATTCTTAATATTTCTTCTTCTGTTTGTGGTTTATTTTTCTCGAAATCTATATCTTGCAACTGTCCAATTATTGTGTTAAATATTGCATTATTAAAAATTTCTAATGCTCTAGTCTTATATTCTTCATTAAAGTTTGATTTTATAATTACTAGGTTTGATATTAAAAAAGCAAAATCTCCTAAACAAATTGCATTAGACATTGCATGATGATCCCCTCCTAATGCAATTTGTACAGCTGGTTTATTTCTTCTTGTCAAACTTTTATCTATTATATCATCATGAATTAAAAGTCCTGTTTGAATTATTTCAAACACTACAGCTGGAGTTACTATATTTTGCACATCTTGTCCACCAAAAATTTCGTATCCTAATTTTACTAAAACTGCTCGTATTCTCTTTCCTCCATCTGAAGCTTCAACAAAAGCATTAAAGCATTTATCTTTGTTATCCGTCTGTTCTTGAATTAGTAAATTGTACATTTTAAGTATATCTTGCATTTCTGCATTTATTAAATCAATGTTTTCTTTTATGTATTGCACAAAACTATTTTCCATTCTCTATGCTCCATTCTCCATGCTCTAGACCGTCATTACTTCCTTTTCCTTCTGCTCAATAAGTTTATCTATTTCTTCTGTTTTTCTGTCTGTAAGTTTTTGAATTTCATTTTCTGCTGTTCTTAAATCATCTTCTGAAATTTCTCCTGATTTTTCTTTTGCTTTTTGTTCATCTATTCCATCTCTTCTAATTGCTCTAATGCTTACCTTTGCATCTTCTGATAGCTTTTTAACTTCTTTGACAATTTCTTTTCTTTTTTCTTCGTTTAATTCTGGAAATGCTAAACGTATTACTCTTCCATCATTATTTGGATGAACTCCCAGTTCTGCCTTTATTAGTGCTTTTTCTATTTCTTTTAACAATGATGTTTCCCATGGTTGAATTACAATTAATCTAGCTTCTGGAACTGAAATTCCAGCAATTTGATTAATTGGTGTTTCTACTCCATAATATTCTACTGTTACTTTATTTAATATTGCAGGGTTTGCTCTACCTGCTCTTATTTCTGATAAACTTTCTCTCAATACGTTTATGGTTTTTTCCATTCTTTCTTCTAAATCTTTAAAATTCATAATTTTTCTTTCCTTTCTATATTCACATTACTTTCTAATACTTTTTAACAAAGTAGCTTGGGGTGGGTTAGTATATGCTTTTTAAAAAGCGAACGACAGCCCTTTGAGGCCCATGGAGTCCCCGGAGACTTGGAGGAGTTTTTTAAAAAGCATATACTAACCCACCCCAAGCGGACACTTTAGACAAAAAGCATTAAGAAATAACTAATTTACCCTTGTACCTATTTCTTTTCCTTGTACAACATCAACCATATTGTTTGGCCTATCTATTCCAAACACAATTATTGGTATGTTATTATCCTTGCACAAAGATGTAGCAGTTGAATCCATAACATTTAAGTCTTTATTTAAAATATCTAAATATGTTATTTTGTCATATTTGACAGCTGTAGAATCAGTTTTAGGGTCTCCTGAATATACCCCGTCTATTGTTTTTGCCAGCAATATTACTTCTGATGATGTTTCTGCCGCTCTTAATGCTGCTGCTGTATCTGTTGTAAAAAACGGATTTCCTGTACCTGCTCCAAATATAACTACTCTGCCTTTTTCTAAATGCCTTATTGCTCTTCTTTTTATGTATGGTTCTGCTATTTGCCTCATTTCTATAGCTGTTTGAGCTCTAGTTACTACTTTTTTTTCTTCCAATGCTTCTTGCAATGCTAGCGTATTAATTACTGTTGCAAGCATACCCATATAGTCAGATGTGGTTTTTTCCATCGTATGTCCATATCTGCCTCTCCAAAAATTTCCACCACCAACTACAATAGAAACCTGTACACCTAAATCTACAACTTGTTTTATGGCATCACATATACTTGATACTGTAATTGGATCTATTCCTGTTTTTTTGTCTCCTGCAAGTGCTTCTCCGCTTAATTTCAATAAGATTCGATTATATTTTACCAATAATAAATCACTCCCTTTTTTTACTTTTTAATATTCTATCATACTTTAAAAAATAAAACACTACTTTTTTAAAAAAAGTAATGTTTTTATTTTTACTATTTAACAGTTTTTAGCAAAATTTCATTTTCAACAAACTCTAGCTTACAAAATTTTCTAATACACTGTTCAACTCATCATCACCGTTAGCTCTTATTCCCGCATCTAACGCCTTAATATCTTCATCAGTTAAATACTCTGTTGTAAGCCCTGTATCCTTATAGAAAACTTTTTTGTTTGAATCGTCAATTTTATATAAAAGTATCTTACCATTTTCTTCTGTTACCAAATAATGCTTACCACAACTTGCATTAATACTCTCTGTTACAACAATTTCTTGTGGAGAAAAGCTTTCTAATTTATATTTTGGATTATCTTTAAAGTATTTTTCTGTAAATTCCTCTTGAGTTAAATTAACATATTTATCATCAATTTCATTGGTTTCCTTTATAGTATGTCCGCATTTTTCATAATACTTTTTAATGGTTATTTCTGTACTTGGAATTGTTTTATTTTCTTGCACATTCGTTAAAATAGTTTTCTCATATTGCTTAGCTTCTTCTACACATTCATCATCAATAAGTGCTAATCCGAGTTGTTCCTCCGATTACCCATGTTTTTATATTTAATTATATATAATCCAATATAAAAACTTACTATGCCCAATAATACTAACATGATTACAGTTAATAAGATGTACCAGATTCTTCTCATATATCCTCCGCTTGTTTTTACGTATTATGTCCAGCAATAAAAAACTTATACATTACTATGTATTCATCTTCATAGTAATGCTTAAATGAAGTTTTATAACCAAGCTGTCTTGCTATTGCTCCTATTAAATTTGAGTGTGGCAAGCCACTTTCTGAATATAGTTGTAATTGTTCTGCAATGTCTGATGCTAGACAATAGTCTTTTTTTATAGTTATATCTATTTTTGATTTTATTTCTTCAATTTGTTTTGAATTATTTTCTGACAATAGTTTTACATTTTGAATTTCATTCTGATTCGCTTCAATCTGGTCTAAAGCTAATCTCATGAAATCAAATATGTTTTTAGGCGTTTCCACTATTATCCTATATCTTTTTTCAACCTCAATAAAATACTTTCTTATCTTTCTCCCTATTTCATTGTTTTCTATCATTGCTATTTCTTTTGCAGTATCTATAGTCAAATAGTATTCTTTAAGTTTAGTTCCTAAGTTATCTTCTCCACGTTTCACAAATTTGTGAAACGTGAAAAAGTCCTCATTTTCTGCGAATTTATATTGTTGAATTCTCTGTTTAATCCAATCTGTAAACTTTCTTTTATTGCCCAATTTAATATGTAACTCTCTAGCATTTACTAACTGATCTTTATTTTCATCCTCATAAATTGGTATTAATTCATTTTCAATTATTTTATACTCCATAATAAGATTCTCCTTCTCTAAATTTTTAACCTTCTATCCGGTTTGATTAATTTTATCAAACCCATTTTTTTATTTTATCATTGTATCTATTTTAATCTCCCCTTTCATGTTAACTTGTATGGAAATTTCACCGTTAAGGTCTGTTCTAAATATTTTACATCCGCATCCCTTCTATCCTCTCCAGTACATCCAGATTTGGGTGTCCAAACATATTGTTTTTGCCAACTCCAATTACTGCAATTTTAGGCTTAATCAAATCTAAAATTTCTTGAATACTTGAAGTTTTTGAACCATGATGAGCAACTTTTAATATTGTAGATTGAAGAATTTCACTACCTTGATACTTTTTTATTAATTCCATTTCCCCTGGTGCTTCAATATCTCCAGTAAAAAGCATGCTAAATTTCCCATAATTTAACTTACAAACAATGCAATTGTTATTCATCTTATTTTCACTGATTCCAATATCTGTGGATGAAACTATATCGAAAAAAGTGTATTTATCTACATAAACTTTATCGCCTGTTTTCACCAGCATACAACCAACTTTCTTTTCTTTTATCACTGCAATAAACTTATCAAATTGTTCCGTTTTTTCCAATTGTCCAGCAATAACAACCGTTTTCACTTTTATATTTTCCAAAACCGCTATTAAGCCAGCTGAATGATCAGCATCAAAATGCGAAACCATAATATAGTCTAAACAGGTTATTCTTCTGTCTAAAAGATACGGCAATAATACATCTTTTCCAACTTCAAATGAAGATGTGTGTGTTATATTATCTTCTACATCTCCAAAGGTTTCTTTCCCACCTCCATCAATTAGAATTTTTTTATTAGTTTGTGTAATTATTAAAGTACTGTCCCCTTGTCCAACATCAATAAAATGTATATCTAAACCACTTCTATAATTATCAACTATTATTAACCCAATAGTATTTAAAAATATTATTAATATTGATATAACAGTAATTATTTTTTTATATTTTATACATTTAGATTTTAAAACTCTATGTTTGGTATTTTTACAAAACAAATATGTAAATAGCACTAAATAATATGATATTACATTCATCAAAAAAGGAGTTTTAACTAAAATTACTGCTCCTGGTAAATTAGCAAATATGCGAGAAACTTCAGTTAATAGGAAGAGACATAAATTTAGTACTTGCCCTAATACCTGAGCTAGTCCTAAAAATACATAAGAAACAAATAAAACCACAATTCCAAATAATGTAATTACTAAAACTAATGGAGCTGCCAATAAATTTGAGATAATAAAATATGTTGAAAAATTATTAAAATTATATAGAAGTATGGGAAGTATAAGGATTTGTGCAGATACACAAATTAGGATTCCTTCTTTGATATATTTTACAAATCTTTTATCTTTTTTGAATGAAAACATGTGTACAATCAATACTATCCCCAATGTTGCACCAAATGATAGTTGAAATCCTAAATCAAATAGCGTATATATGTTACTAAATAGCATTATCAAGCATGATAACGATAAATTGTTTAGTACGTCAGATTTTCTAAAAAATAAACCTGCTACTAATATAATTATACCCATTAATCCAGCCCTTACAACCGATGCAGTAAATCCTGTAATAAACATAAAAAATACTATAATTAAAATTGTAATAATGCTTATGGCTTTTCTGTTTAGCTTTAGCTTTTTTAGAATAAATAAACAAGCTACGATAATATAAACAATTTGTGTTCCAGATACTGCCAATAAATGTGTTAAACTTGTATTCTTAAAATTTTGTACTGTTTGCACATCAATTTCATCAGTAATACCAATCAATAGTCCTTTAAGCAAGTTCCCATTTTCATTAGGTAAAAATTTATTAATTTGAGTAATTATGCTGTTTTTTACCTTGTTTGAAAGTATAAAAAATTTGTTATATCCTTCTTTTTTTAAAATTCCTACATTGATATATTCTGCACTTACAATGCCATAAATATTTTGAGTTTTTAGATACTTTCTATAATCAAAACCTTTATAATTCCTTTGTTCGTCTGCCAGTTCAAAGCTTCCTTTTATTTTAACTAAATCACCATAATTTAATGCCGTATTATCTTTTTTCTTTATCTGCAAAATTAGCTTAGTATTTTTAAACTTATTATCATTATTTATATTAACGACTTCCAGCTTATATGTATCTGTATAAGCTTTTTCATTATTGTCGCTAATGATGTATCCTACAATTTCTACATCGCTAATATTTTTATACAAGTTATTATGTTTGTTTTCACAGTATATAGTAATAAGTAACCCAAGAAAGATAAATATTATAAAAGTGAAAATGGCTTGTTTTTTAAAAAACACTTTCGCATATCGAGATGTTGGGGCGAACTGCATTCGCCCGGGATTGTGTTTGTTCATGTCGTCGTTTGAAAAATAACCATATATAATAAATAATGATGCTTACAACAAAAATCGCAACAAAAAGAGCTATACTTATTTTAAAGTATAACCCCCATATTATTCCTATTATAAATCCTAAATTTGCAATTAAAATCGGTCGTTTCAAAAGTTCTTAATCAACCCTTTCTAATGTAATTTTATATTGGTCTTCCTTCGAAACCTATGTGAATTTCAGGCATTGTCATTCTGAGCCTTACTTCGTAGCCCGACTTACGAAGAATCTTACTTTATCTATTTTCATTTGTATACCTACCATTTAGTAAGATTCTTCGTGTGCAAAGCTTTGTAGCAATGCTCAGAATGACACCTACTTGTTTTTTGTAAGTATATCACATTTTATGTTTCGAAAGAAGTCTATTAAACTATCAAATAACTGTAATGTATGATGCTAAAACGTAACCTTCTACTCCTTTTGAAGTTTTAATTTGATACCAATTTCCAGATTGGCTCAAAATCGTAACTTGTGCATTTTGAGCTAAAGTTGTTAAAATTGCTGCTGTTGTTGAAGCAGATTTTCTAACATTTACTGAACTAACATTTACTTTCCCTGTTTTTTGCCCGGTTCCTCCTTGTTCAGTTCCTGTATCCCATACTATTTTATCAAAATTAATTATATCCTTATTATAAACCCAACCTAGTATTCCATCACATTGTATTCTAGACCAGTCATTTATTTTTTCTAAAGCTGTCATATCTGAATCTTCATTTACTGTTAATACTGTACTTGAAATAAAAGATGGCAGTATGTACATTGATGAGCCACTAGAAAGCATTATTTTACTGGTTGTTGGAACCTTTGTTGATGTGTTATTGCCACCTGGGTTTGTGTTCGTTGTATTATTGCTTATATTATTTGTGGTGTTATTTACAACGTTGTTTGATATATTGTTTGTGGTATTGTTCACCGCATTATTCGTTGTATTATTTGTAGTATTATTCACCGCATTGTTTGTGGTATTGTTTGTTGTATTCCCTGATATTGAGCCATTTAATGTAACATAATCTTTGTAAACATATCCTGTTTTCGAACCATTATCATATTTAATTTGATACCAGTCCCCAGATTGAGAAACAACATCTACTTTATCGCCTTTTATAAGGTTTCCTAAAATTTTTCCTGTTGTTGAAGGTGTGTCTCTTATTTTTAAGACATCAGCCTTTACTGTAACAGTGGCTCCAAAAGATATGTTAATAAAAATTAGAGATATAATAAGTATGGTTATAATTACAATAAGTATTTTCTTTAATTTCATAGATTCCTCCTTGTTAAGTTCGCTCACATATTGTTCTTATTATATATTGTTTATTTTAATTTGTCAAATGAATCTATGTTATTGTAAAGTCAACTGTTACTAGTTAATGGTTTCATCTAGTAACAATCAAGGTTAAATTATGCACACTCGAAACCCTATTGTTGAGTTCGCATCTCCGAGCAGCATACTGCACGTAGAAACTGTTAACATAATATACAAGCATCATAGAATCGCTACGTATAAGAAATGGACTACCTAAAGACATGAATGTGGGATAACAGTCTGCAAACCAGTTACTACTATTGCTTACCCAGACTTCATGCATTGCATCACCTACATGTGATACATTTCTTCCATCTGTAAAATCCGAAAAACTTGTTGCCATATAAACTGTACTTGAATTACTATATGCTGTTACCTCTCTTGTACTTTTTTTATTGTCTTGTTGTAAAATATATGCAAAATTATTTCCATTTGCATCTAAAAATGCGCTTCCCCTATAAACATACACCTCTGAACCATTATCTTGATATTCTGTATTATATGCTGCTACATATTCACATGCACCTCCATTTAAATCATACATTCCTGTCATGTTACCTGTTGAACTTGCTAATTGTCCTTGTGGTGTATTATATGTATATGAATTTGTTCCATCAAAATCCGCTCCTGCTGATATACTTCCTCCTGCATATCCTGTTTTCGCCATACCTCCTACATAATAATTATTTATTGTTACTTCTGTTCCATTTCTTCCATATTTACTATCTGTTAAGTATAATGCTGCTCCACATTCACTGTTTTTTTCTAGGTGACTATTATATTCTAAATGTCCTATATTACTTCCATAGTTTAATGAATTGGTATAACAGTTTGCTATGTTTATATTTACCCACGATGATACATTTGGCTTGCTTACCATTTTTATTGTACTACTTATGGCTACATTTCCTGGTGTAGATGAACTTCCGTTTGTTTCTCCACTCATTTCATATTTCGCTACCCAGAATCCAGATAATTCACTATCCCATTCTCCATTTGTATAACTATCGCTATGACCATCTAAAAATGCTGGATGTGGTATATAATCTGTATATCCTGCTGTTTTTACTCTTTCAGCATTACTAGGTAATATATTTCCAGCTACTGCTTTCCCATTTTTGTCTATCATTCCATATATTGTACTATAGCCTGTTATCCATGCTTGATTTGTGCTTGTTAATCCATTTATTCGATAATCATTTGCATGGTCTTTATTGTCAAAATATATTATCTTATATGCATATCTTGGTATCCATACAAAATAGCTTCCATCTGTTATTTTTACATTTGCCCAGTTGCTTGTGTGTCCGTCATTTGCTCCTGTTTGTTTTGTGTAATTATACCAGTTTTCTAGTTTGAAGTTTGCATCTCCTTCTTTTATTTCAACAGTATTATTTGATGGATTTTCTTTATCTATATCTCCAGAAGCTACTCCCCAATATACTTTTGTCATTCCAGTTCCTACATTTGGTGCCAATGGTGTTTGTATTACATTGTTATTTAAATCTAACCATGCTATTTCTATTACTCCTGTACTACCAGCCGTTGTGCTAATATTTCCAGGATCGGTTGCTGGATTATTTGTTGGTGGCGTCACTACTGGTGGCATTACTGGCGGAACTACTACTGGCGGTGTTACTATATTGTTTACTCCTGTATCGGTATTTGTTTCTTGCTGGTTTGTTGTCGTATTCGTTGTTGTATTCGTTGCTACTCCTTCTACAGTTGTGGTGAAGTCTGAATTTATTACTGCTGTGCCTCCATCTTTTTCTACTGTTATGGTTCCATCTTCATTATCTGTTACATTATATCCTTTTTCTCCTAGTATTCCAGCAAGGTCAGACATTGTTGCTCCACTATTATTAGCCTGCCAAAATTGCATTTGAGCATCTGTTATATCCATGTCTAATTGTTCTTTATATGCTGCTGCATTATATTTATTTGTCGAACTTTGTACTTTCCCAATTAATCCATTACTACCTGTTAGTGTTCCTATTGCCACTCCTGCTAAAATTAACATTACGATTACAGTTATTATTAAAGCTATTAAAGTTATGCCTTTTTCTTTTCTTATTAATTCTTTCATTTGTTTATTTATTCCTCCTTTTATAATAATGATTTGATTCTTAAGTAATTTAATATATATATTATTTCCATTTGTTTTTCAATAGGTGCATTCAGTCATATATTATATTGCCTGCCCCAGTACTGGCTTTGTAGTTTTATTATATTTACATTACATTCTCGTTACATTTACATTACAAGCATATTTTCCACATAAGCTTCTTGCATTATGACTATTTTTCATATATAATTATATTTAAAAAAATAAATAAAAACTTGACTGGAGAAAAAACATGGGAAAGTTAATTGCAAAAAATCCAAATGCTCGCCATAACTATATAATTTTAGATACTTTGGAGGTTGGTATTGTTTTAAATGGTACGGAAATTAAATCAATTAGAAATGGCAATGCAAATTTAAAAAATAGCTATGCCATTATTAAGAATGGCGAAGCATACATTATCGGATTGCATGTTAGCCCATATGAACAAGGCAATATCTTCAATAAAGATCCTTTACGAAATAGAAAACTGTTATTGAATAAATCAGAACTTAATAAGTTGATTGGTCGAATAAAACAACAAGGTGTAACTCTTGTACCTATTTCTATGTATTTTAAAAATAATTTTGTCAAAATCGAACTTGGTGTTGGAAAAGGAAAAAAACTCCACGACAAGCGTGAAGATTTGGCTAAAAAAGATGCCGACATGGATATACGAAGACACACAACGTTTACTAATACTCACTAAAGAAATAAAATTTTGATATCATAAGTACATAGAATAGCGTAAGTGGTAGGTATGTATTTTTAAAAAACTGCCCGACAGCCCTCCCAAGGCTACGGATTACCCCTTGACTTGGAGGGAGCTTTTTAAAAATACATACCTACCACGGAAGCGAAATATTGCAATTGATTTCTATATGGAGAGTATTATATAAATTAAATAATAAATTTTTTCTTTAAATAACTTTCCATAAACTCCATTATATTACCATCCATAACCGATTGAACATTGCCCGTCTCTGTTCCTGTTCTATGGTCTTTTACCATACTATACGGATGAAATACATATGAACGAATTTGGCTACCCCATGCTATATCTTTTTCTACCCCTTTTATACTTTCCATATGCTCTCTTTGTTCTTTTTCTTTTAGTGTAATCAATTTTGATTTTAGCATTTTTAAAGCTGTTTCTTTATTTTGAAGTTGAGAACGTTCCATTTGGCAACTTGTTACTATACCAGTTGGAATATGTGTAATCCTTACTGCAGATGAAGTTTTATTTACGTGTTGTCCCCCTGCCCCTGAAGCTCTATATGTATCTATTCTTAAATCATCTGAATTTATTTCTATTTCAATATCTTCATTTATCTCTGGCAAGACTTCAACAGAAGCAAAAGAAGTGTGTCTTCTTCCTCCAGAATCAAATGGTGAAATCCTTACCAATCTATGTACTCCAGCCTCTGACCTCAAATAGCCATATGCATTTTCTCCAGATATCAAAGCCGTTACACTTTTTATTCCTGCACCATCGCCTTCTAAAAAATCTAACTCTTGCACAGTAAATCCATTCGAATTAGCCCACTTGCAATACATACGATATAACATTTCAGCCCAATCTTGAGATTCCGTTCCTCCTGCACCTGGATGTAGTGTAATAATGGCATTGTTAGAATCGTATTTTTCTGTAAATAATGTTTTTAATTCTAATTTCTCAATCTCATTAATTAGATTACTTGTATTTTTTAATACTTCCTTTGCCAATTCTTCGTCTTTTTCAACAAGCAATAATTCATTTAATTCCGTTAAGTTTAAAAGCTCTGTTTGCAAAAAATCATATCCAGTTATTTTGTTTTTTATACTTTTAATTTCTTTTAAAATTGGTTCTGTTTTTTTTGAATCATCCCAAAAATGGCTGTCTAACGTTTTATTTTCTAACTCTTTTAATCGTACTCTAAGTGAATCTATTTCAAAGTGAATCACCTAAACTTGTTAATCTTGATTTGCAATTTAATAAATTTGTCCTATTTTCTTCTAATTCAATCATTATTCCACATCCTTTCTCTATTATGGTTCTAGTTAATCCTTTTTAAAAAAATAACTTGCGATAGTTAGTATATTTTTATCTTTCATAATCATCTTCTTCAACTTTTAAAACATTACTCGGACAAAGTACCTTTGTCGGTTCTTCAATAGCAAAAATATCTCTGCTCGGATACGCTGTTATTACTTTATTAGAATTAGATAATGTAACAATTGTTATATTGTCCAAAATCTTTCCATCTCCCATTTTACCTCCCATATATCCGCACCCTTCTACACGAATGCAATACATATCGCAGCCTTTTATAACTAATTTTTTCTCATTTCCTTTATTTCTTAAAAAATTATTCACCATATTCAAAACCTCTTTATATGTATATGGTTCTAAGAATATGCCATGAAGATCCTTGGTTAAATCATCGTTTGTATGCCTTTTTATATGATTGCCTCTTTCTAGTCTATTAATTGCACCATTATCATGCATTATTGATATTATGTTTTTCTCTATTTCTGTCAATCCTTCTCCTGCTTTTTTTGTTCGATATAATCCTTCTAAAGCAGGTCTTGCTACATTATCTTGTGGATCTTTGCTGATACAATATAAATACATCTTGTTTGCTTGATCCAACTTACCTTGCTTTTCATAAAGTTCTGCTAGCCTTAATCCCGCAGATTGTTTTTGCAAAGGTAAATTAATACAAGATAAAAGCAACCTCTCTGCTTCTACTTCTTTTTTTTGACTTATATATAAATCACTTAATTCAATTCTCGGTCCTACAGAGGTTGGGAATTGTTTTATACATTCTAAAAAATATTGTTCTGCCTCATTTATCTTTTCTTTGTATAAAATACTGTTGCGATCTAATCCTCTCGATTCAATTAACATTATTTTCCCCATATAAAATAATGCAAACTCATTTCCTCTATAATCTTCTAAATTTTTTAGAAAAATTTGTTTTGCCTTTTCATATTCTCCTTGTTTCATATACTCTATTGCCATTTTAAATTGTTTAATACGACTTTTGGCTGCTTTATCTAACGGTTTAATTCTAGTTCTAGGTATGTATTTCCTCATCTTACACCTCAATTAATTTATCACATAAAATTATACTACATATTATGTATATTGTCAATGTCACTGTGATACTACGCAAAGACGAAATGCGTATTGGCTATAAATCGCCATTCCATGCTTTTATATGGCTCTGTTGCATAATCAATTCCTATCCTTTTACTTGTCGTATAACTTGTGACATAGCCGTCATCTTCTATCCATATTTCATCTGAATCAACAAGATCTATTCCATTTAATTCTTTTCCTATATTCATTGCTTTTGTGAGTTTGCCCGGTCCGTTATATCCTTCAACTCCACGTATTAAAACTGCTTGCGGATGTTCCTTTTCTCCCGTTACTACATTTAACATATAATGTACACCATAACACAAGTATATATATGCGAAGCCTCCTTGTTCATACATAATCGCAGTACGTTTAGTTTTTCCTGCTCTAGCATGACACGCTGTATCTTCTTCTCCACAGTAGCTTTCCGTTTCTGTTATTCTATGTTTAATTATTTCCCCATTTTTAAGTTTTCTTACTAATATTTTTCCTATTAATTGTGGTGCAACTGTTAAGGCATCTTGTATATAAAAATTTTTATCAAGCTTTGCCACTGGTTCCTCCTTACTTCATTTTTTCTTTCATTTTAACCAATATATTTAGTGCACTAATTGGAGTTAATTCATCCAAATTAATTTTGTCTAATTCATGTGCTATTTCAGCTAATTTTATATTGTAAAAGTCTAGTTGTCCAGCTTCAAGCTCTTTTTCGGTTTTGCTTACTGTTTTAGAATTAATAATTGATTTTCTTTCAATATTTTTAAGAATCTCGTTTGCTCTTTTTGTAACAACTGGCGAAACTCCTGCCAATTTTGCAACATGTATTCCATAACTATCATCAGTTCCGCCTTCTACTATTTTCCTTAAAAATATTATATCTTCACCATTTTCCTTTACTGCAATTGAATAGTTTTTTATTCCATCTATTGTATCTTCTAAACCAATCAATTCATGATAGTGCGTTGCAAATAATGTTTTTGCACCGCATTTATCTTTATCTGCCATATATTCTACAACTGCCCACGCAATGGCTAATCCATCATATGTTGAAGTTCCCCTGCCTATTTCATCTAATAAAACTAAACTTTTTGAAGTGCAGTTTTTGATAATGTTTGCCACTTCCATCATTTCAACCATAAACGTACTTTGCCCAATACTTAAATCGTCTGAAGCACCAATTCTCGTGAAAATCTTATCTACCACGCCAATTTTAGCAAGTTTTGCTGGCACAAAACTTCCAATTTGAGCCATTATTGTAATTAATGCAATTTGTCGCATATATGTTGATTTACCTGCCATATTCGGTCCTGTTATAATTGAAAATCTGTGTGTATTGTTATCTAAATATGTATCATTACTTATAAATGTACCAGTAGGAAGCATTTTTTCTATAACTGGATGCCTGCCTTCTTTTACTTCAATTTCACCTGAATTTGTTATTTCTGGCTTAACGTAATTTAAGTCTTCTGCAGCAATGGCAAACGAAATCAATACATCTAAAGAGGAAATAATATTTGCTGTTTTTTGAATTCTTAGAATATTGTCTGATAATTCTTGACGAATTTGTAGGAAAATTTCATATTCTAGCCCACACAT
Organism: Oscillospiraceae bacterium; assembly: GCA_009778695.1. GTDB lineage: Bacteria > Bacillota > Clostridia > TANB77 > CAG-508 > WRFS01. The sequence continues at coordinate 10,759 of WRFS01000010.1, read as the reverse complement.
TTTTTCCCCAGCATTTAATATTTTTTCTTCCAATTCTTTTAATTCAGGCGTGACGTATCTTTCACAATTTGCCAATGTTTGCTTTCTAATATATGTATCTGGAACTAGGTTTAAATAGGATTTTGTTACTTCTAAATAATAGCCAAAGATTTTGTTATAACTAATTTTTAAATTTTTTATTCCAGTTTTTTCTTTTTCATTCGCTTCGATTTTTAAAAGCCACTGTTTACCTTCTGTTGAAGCTGTTTTATATTCATCTAACTCAGCATTGTATCCAAATTTTATCAAATCCCCATCTTTAAGCGAAATTGGAGGTTCTTCCACAATTGAATCATCAATTAATTTGTATATATCTTGTAACTCATCTAAATTATTAAATAATTCCTTTAGTAATGATGCACTAAACTGTTGCAAAAGATTTTTTATATTAGGTATTTGCGATATAGAACTTTTTAATGAAATTAAATCTCTTCCATTAGCATTCCCAAACGCAATTTTACCTATTAGTCTTTCAATATCATAAACTTTTTTTAAACCCATAATTAAATCATCTTTTGCAATTATTTCTCGCTTTAACTCTTCAACGGCGTCTAGCCTTTTATTTATTTCTATCGAATTCAACAATGGCTCATTAATCCATCTTCTTAACTCTCTAGCACCCATTGATGTAGACGTATTATCTAATACCCAAAGCAATGTGCCTTTTTTACCACTTTCACGCATTCTTTCTGTTAATTCTAAATTTCGTCTAGCTGTAACATCTAATGCCATATACTCCGTGACATTATAAATATATATTTTGTTAATATGTTCTAACTTTACCTTTTGTGTAGTATTCAAGTAATCTAACAGTGCATTAATTGCAGGTATGCAAAATGCATATTGTTTTAAATCTTTAACTTTTTCATCATTTGTATGTAGAAATTCATAATTTAAATTACTGCTATCTTCTTTAAAAGTGCTTTCATCAGCTTTTGTAATATATATATCTAAATTTTCACGAATTATATTTATTTCTGCTTCTGTAGAAAAGAGTAAATCATTTATAATAATTTCTTTTGGTGAATATTTGGCGATTTCGCTTAAAAGTTTTTCAAAGTTATTTATTTCTGTTATTTGAGAAGCATAAAAACCGCCTGTTGTTATGTCGCAAACTGCTAATCCAAAGTATGTTCCTTTTTTAAAAATACTCATAATGTAGTTGTTTTTCTTTTCATCAAGCATGTTAGTTTCCATCACTGTACCAGGTGTTACAATTCTTACTACTTCTCTTTTTACTAGCCCTTTTGCAATACTTGCATCTTCCATTTGCTCACATATTGCAACCTTGTAGCCTTTATCTATTAATTTTGAAATGTAACTTTCGGCTGAATGAAATGGCACTCCACACATTGGTGCTCTTTCTTTTTCTCCGCAATCTTTACCTGTTAAGGTTATTTCAAGTTCTCTTGAAGCTGTTAGTGCATCTTCAAAGAACATCTCGTAAAAGTCGCCGAGCCTGTAAAATAGTATGCAATCTTTATAATTTTTCTTGGTTTCCAAATATTGCTGCATCATTGGGGTCATGTGTTTGTCCTCCTTAAATTTTTCTAATACCAATATGCTAATTTTAAAAATGAGTTTACTAATTTTGTTTGTTCTTCCAAATCTTCAATATTTGATACATTATATTCTTTTCCATTTATATTTCTCGAACTTAATGTCCATAAAAATGCTTTCAATTTTGGGAATTTTGTAATATTGTTTTTCATAAAGGCTATTAAATCACATAATCTTTTATATATTTCGCTCTTCTTTTTTTCTTCTTCTGCGTATTTTTCTATATCTACAATTAATTCTAAAGGCTTAGCCATTTCTAGCCTATAATTACTTTCATCAAATGAATTTATGAAGTTAATGTAACTTTCACAAAAAATTCTATACATTATATTTCTCCTTAAATATTTTTAGTTTGTTTATAAATTCTGTTTTTTTACTTTCAAATAAGTCTTTTCTATTTAAAATTTCTTCTATAATGTTATTTAAAACTTCTTTATTGCATGTCGGTACTATTTGGTCTAAATCTTCTATATCTTTGGGAACAAGTCTGATAATTTTACTTGCAACTACATCTTCTTTTGCTAAAATATATACGCTAATATATTTAAAGTCTTCGAGTTTTTTTGCTCTTTGTTTATATGTTGGCGAAAGTAACGTACTTTCATACTCCAACATATCATAATCTCTTAATAATGTAAACACTTTTCCATATTTTGATGGATAGCCCAAATCTACGAAATCTATATCTACTGTGGCTCTGGTAGTATATTCACCTAATATACAAGCTCCTCCACCAATTATATAAATATCAAATGGTTCTAATTTGAACAGTTTTGTTACTTCTTCCATTTCGTGAAGTACTTCAATTAAATTATCTCTAATCATACTTACTCCTCTATAAATATACTTTGTTAATTATTGATTATTATCCTTTTAATATATATACGGTATTATCATTTTAGAATTTTTTTGATAGCTTTTATATTGCTCTCCAAATATTTTCAACAGCATTTTTTCTTCTACATGTATTCTATAAATGTACGCCAAAATAAACATAATTGGAACAATAATCAGTGAAAGCCAATTTCCCATTGTTAAACTTAAACCAATAAAAATTAAAAGGTCTGATAGGTAACCAGGGTGTCGAATATATTTGTATATTCCACTTGTTATAAGTGTATGATTCTCTGTTTCGCGAAGAATTCTAGTAAAAAAACGTCCCAATGTGGATAACGCAAAATAGCGTATAATCAGTCCAGTCGTCCCCAATATTATACCTATAATACTGACCCATATATTAAAAGCATTACAAATTTTTAAATAATTTAAAAGTGGTGAACATATCAAAAGAATAAGTGCTGTTCCCATTGCAATAGAGACAAAAGTTGTGCTTTTTTTATCAAATTTAGTACGATTCATATCTTTTGTATCTTTGCCTTTACGCACAAAATGTTCTATTAAGAAAAATCCTACTAAAAGAGCATAGCCAAATATGTAGATAATAATACTTCTCATTAAAATACCTCTTCTCCTATTTTACTACATAAATACGTTTTTTTGCAAGAAAAATTTGCAATTTTATGTTAAATATGTTAAACTTAAAAAGTACAGGCATTTACCTATATATTAATAATTCCTATGTTTTACAATAGGACACAACAACCCAATTGGAGGAATTACAATGAGCGAACAATTAGAAGTAACAGTACGAACACAATGTTTTAAATGCGGTGGCTCTGGTCTTATCGTGAACTGGTTGTGCCATAATGGCGCTGCAACAATTTGTAATGATTGTAATGGTAACGGATATACAACCTTAGAATATATCCCATTTACTGGTATTAAAGAAACAAAGGGAATTAAAAGGGTTTTTTACTCCAACGAATTTCAACATGTTTATACTGGGAAGCATACCTTACACAATGGTAAAACTCTTGATTTCAGCCAATTTGGTTGTACCTATGAGGAATGGAGAAATGGGATTAAGCCTATACCACTTCCAAAACGCAACCAAACTGGTATTAATAACCCTAAACCATGTCCCAAACGGGGGACAACTGTTGTGGATCCCAAGGAAGAAAGACTCGATTAAATGTAGAGCCTTGCTCGTTTTCGTCAAGCTAGCTGAGTTTATCTCGGCTAGTTTTTATTTGCTTGTGCGTTCGATATTATTTTCTACTTTCCCTCTTAAATACCATTGATGTTCCGAAGTTATCTTTATTTCTACAGTTTTTCCTATTAAATCAGAATTGCCTTCAAACACAATTATCTTATTTGCACTGTTTCTTCCAGTCAACATATTTTCATTGTTTTTACTAAATCCTTCTACCAGTATTTTTTCTGTTTTGCCTATGTATTTTTGATTATTCTTTTGAACCTCTGCATCTACTAGCTTTTTTAATCTATCAAATCTTTTATGTTTTATATCTTCTGAAATTTGGTCTTGAGCCTCTGCTGCTGGTGTTCCAATTCTTTTAGAATATATAAACATATATACTTGCTCAAATCCAACTTTTTTTACAACTTCTAGCGTGTCTTCAAAGTCTTCTTCTGTTTCTCCTGGAAATCCTACAATTATATCTGTTGAAAGCACTACATCTGGAATTTTGTTTTTAATTTTTTCAACTAAGTTTAAATACTGTTCTTTCGTATATTTTCTATTCATCAATTTAAGCACATTAGTACTTCCAGATTGTAAAGGCAAATGAATCCATCTACTTACCTTTTTATTTTCAGAAATAGCCTCTATTACTTCATCTGTAAAATCTTTTGGATGTGGAGATAAAAAACGAATGGTTTCTATGCCATCAATTTTTGCTACTTCTTTTAGTAGGATTGCAAAGTCCCAAGTTTGGTCAAGTGCATTTCCGTATTCAGAGTAGCGTAAACGGAGAGAGGTGTTGTCCGTGTAGGGGCGAACTGCGTTCGCCTGAGGAAGAAACACCTCTCGCAGTGGCATCTCGGGCGAACACAGTTCGCCCCTACATTTCCCTGCATACGAATTCACGTTTTGCCCCAGCAAAGTAATTTCTTTATAGCCTTCTTTTGCCAACTCCCTAACCTCGTTTAATATGTCCTGTGGACTTCTACTTCTTTCCCTACCCCTTACATACGGTACAATACAATAAGAACAAAAGTTATTACACCCATACATTATTATGACATTTGCTTTTTTATTATCATTTCGCTTTATTGGAAGTCCTTCGTAAATTTCACCATCTATATCGATAACATCCACTATTTTTTTCTTATTTTGCAACAAATTATATAAGTCTTCGGCAAACTTATATAATGTATGCGTTCCAAAGATTATATCAATAAATGGATAACTTTTTTTGATTTTTTCTGTAATGTGTTTTTCTTGCATCATGCAACCACATATTGCCACAATAGTGCCTTTTTCTTTGCGAAGTTTTTTTGTTTCTCCTATTTTGCCAAATAATTTTTCTTCTGAGTTTTCTCTTACACAACATGTGTTGAAAATTAATATATTTGCATCATGGGAATCTATTGTTTCGGCATATTGCATTTTCATAAGCATTCCCGCTATTTTTTCAGAATCATTTTCATTTAACTGACATCCCATAGTTATAATATGATATTTTAGATTTTTGCCTTTGTTTATTTTGCTTATTTTATCCATGTATTCTAATTGCGTTTTAACTTGTTCTGTCATTACTCCCCACAATTTCCTTTCTTTTATTTTCTTGTATTATTTTACTACGCCTACTATGTCTAATAATCCTCCGTCCAAGCATCAAGCCACTTTGTATATACTTCTCTATAATCAATTTCTTTTCTAATAAAATCAATATCTATACAACGGGTATCTTTTGCTTTCTCAAGAATGGATAAAGCTTCTGCTGAAATTTCAACACCTCTTGCATTGGTTCCTGCTTTTGGCATTTTAATATAATTTTCTCTACCTATCTTTCGCAAAATTTTATGCTGACTTTCTTTTGAAAATAATAATAACTTCCCTGTGCCATTCCAACAAATTTTAGCAATCATCATATCACAAGAAGGTGTATATGTATTTTTAAATTCAAGAGTCTTATGAGGGTCAACTGTCCATATCAATTTTATTGGTTGCCATTTATTATTGATTGTTGTCAATGTTTTAATTGATAATGGTGTGTCTTTCACATACACATCAACCTCTGGAGCAGTAATAGGTATATCAGGGTCAACTATATCTATTCCAAATTTATACATTAAAAGTGCAATTAATATACGTTCTCTAACAGAACCAATCTCCATACCTATTTTACCATTCCTCGAACTTTCTAATTCTGCTAACTGAAATAAATGAGGCAATTTGTTTTTCACTCTTTTTATTATTAAATTATCATCAAAGAGTTTGTTATATACACTTCCATTCATATTTTGTCTCCTCCATTGCTTCTATGTTTATTAAAATATTCCTTAGCATTTGTGCTATATGCCAAGCAAATACTGGTGCAACAGCATTTCCTACTTGCCTATATGCATCTGTTGTAGAACTAACAAAAACAAAATCATCTGGAAAAGTCTGTATCCTAGCGGCTTCACGAGCAGATAGCCTTCTTGGTAAAGAATAATGGAATTCTATATTACCGTGATGTTCTGCTCTCATAGTAGGAGCAGGCTTATCAGCACTAGTTTTTATATTACCTTGTTTTCCAGGAAATAATTTTGCTTTTGAATAGCCACAATTTGGCATAGAATTATGTTTATCTTCAGTAACTAAATCATCTATTGCTTGTTTAATTGTAACCCATGAATCTGTTGTATGTGTTGGTTTAGCCCATTCAAAATCCACATATACATCGTTTCTAATGCCAAGAATTATAACTCTTTCTCTATTTTGAGGGACACCGAAGTCAGCTGCATTAAATAATTTATAATCAACTTTATAACCAAGTTTGGCAAAATCTTCAGTTATAGTTTTAATAGCTAATCCGTTTTCCCAAGAAATCAAACCCTTTACATTTTCTGCAATAAAAATTTTAGGGGTTATTATTTCTACTGCTTTTACCATACTTTGATATAAATTTCCTCTTTGTACAGTCAATCCTTTTCGTTTACCTGCCAAACTAAAATCTTGACACGGAAATCCACCAATAATAATGTCTGCATTTGGAAGATTAATTTCATTGTCAAAAAAATTAGTTTGTTTATTATTATTGATGTTTAAAATTTCCGTAATATCTCCACATACAACATTTGTATTTGGAAAATTCAATTTATAAGTTTCTGTTGCTTTTTTATTTATATCATTAGCCCAAACAACATTAAACGGATTCTTTATATATTTTTTCCCTAAATAATGGAAATCTCCTTCTATACCTAAATCTAATCCACCACACCCTGAAAATAAAGAAATAACATCATATTTTTTTCTTACAGCAGGACATTGAGTATAGACTTCTCTTTTGTTATCTTTTTCAGTTTGTAGTTTTTCTTTTATTGTCATTTGCACTACCTCCCATTATTTCAAGCTGAATTTATTACTTTTAACAACAATCTTATTATATATTAAAAGTATAAATTTTGCCATACTTTTTTCTACAAAAATTTTTCATTTATTAAATATCTGCAACTCATATTTAAACATATGTTCGTCATTTTGTCAAGAGATTTTTTTCTATTTCTTCTCTATCATAATTTAAAATCCAATCATTGAATTTCTCATAAACTGGCTTCAAAGTTGATTTTGTTATTTCACTATCAGTTCAAGGTTTGAAAGATACTGCAATACTTTCTGTAGAAATAACGAATCTTCTTTTACCAAACATATACAGAGTTGTTGATTCCCCGAAATGTAAGTTATCATATTCATAATCTTCAATAATTATTTTGTAAACTAACCCTTGATATAAAGTTGTATTAATTACTCTATAATCTATCCCGAACTCTTTATATAAAACTACATTTTCTGAAATTTCACTTTTGTTATTTGTTTTCCATGCAAATATTGGCTCTTCATTTCTAATTACTCTGTCTACATCAATATAAATCATTCCACAATATAAAGTTACTAGAATTATTATTACTGATAAAACAATCCTTAAAGTTCTTTTACAATATTTAACTACGAGAGCAATTGATAAAAATAGTAAAGGCAAAACCCATATAACAAAATATTGAGGATACCATGTTAAATTATCTATTCTATTTTTAAAAGGATTTGTCATATTCATATTAATAATAACTAAAGTTACCATAACTATTATTGCTGACAAAATAATTTTTAAATTTTTTTTGCCATATCTAAATCCCAATCCTATTAATATAAATAATAATGAGAAAATTTCTATCAAAAAGCTCAGAAATCCAGCTCCCATTACTCCTAAAAATACTATTATTAGTAATACTATTGAAGAAACGACAATTAAGATAATTTTACTTTTCTTAATCATTTTACACCCCCACAACTTACTATTTATCTAGTAGCATTATATCACACATTTTTTCAGAATTAAATAAAAAATCTTATTTTAATATGCTCTAATTTGATTGATTTTTATAAAACGAATTTTTTCAATTTTTCGTTTTATAAAAATTTATATTACGAATTTTGCGTTTTTTTCATAATATAAATTTTATTTTAAAAACAATATTAAGTTACATATTTAAAAGGAGATCCCCTGTCCTAAAAAACTTTGGACAGGGGATTTAGCAAGTTGCTAAAATGTTGGCTCAAAACCTGTAGGTCTTGTTTGTTCGGTGTACCTCTTGTCACCGCATTTCTTACAGGTTTGGCTCCAGCGTTTTTTCTCGACGTCTCTGTAACCTTCAGGCTCAAACCAAGTATCGGAACCTTGCCCAACCAGTTTGTAGCCGTATGGTTCCTTTACGGTTTTAGGATCATATTTGGTTTCTCCCCACTCGTGGTTACAGCTCTTCATTTCCCGTTTAACCGAAGCCAACTCTCTTTCCAATTCTACCTTCCTATCTGCTAAGTTCATACCGTAGTCCTCCTTTTGATTTCTATATAGCATTTCGCTATACATAGATTTGTAAAACGATACTAATCCTATTATAGCATATTTATGTAAATTATGCAAAATATTTTCAAAAAAACATTGATATATAAGCACTTATGCCTTGCTATACTAAAAACCGTATGCTAACATCTCACACTATGGAAGTGAATGCCGATGTATAAGTGCAAAATCAGATTTTATAGTTTGCAAGCAGGTTTGACACTGTGTGCTATAACCCTTTCATATCAATAGATTTGGGACAAAAAAATAAATGCCTTTTTGTAGACATTTATTTCTTGTCATTTTACCAGAGTGGCTCCTCAAACCAAATACGAACTCGTTATTTTTGTTGATATATCAAACATTTCCTGCTTCTGACTCATATAAATGACTACATATTGACTACGTATGAAGCTTTTTACATATATTTTAGTTGTTCAATTTTTTATCTAATTCCATTACCTTTTTATCAAAATCTGAAATATAATTTTTATCTTGTATCTTCTTATATTTCTCATATTCACCATGTGCTTTTTTTTCTGCGTTTTCTTTGCTTATTTTCCCATGTCCTACTAATTTATTATATCGTCTAAATTCAATAGTTCTTTCAACTTCTTCTTTCCATTGTTCCATAGTCATTGCAATATTCCTTTTTGCATTATCTTCAGCAACATCTAAAAATATATTTACTAAATTATTTAATTGCTCTAGTTCGTTCTCTTCTAAACAGTTTTTAGCAATAGTTACATCACTTTTTAATATTTTACCGTCTGGACTTTCCTTCCATGAAGTTAGTCCCATATTTTCTTTAGAACTATCTATTCTTTCATATATTAGTTCACTTGCAGTTTTACCAGTTATGGCATAGTGAAATTTGTTTTGAACATTTGCAAAAAATTCTCTTGCTATATCACTATTACTTGAATAATCTATACTACATTCTGCAAATATATCTGTAATTTTTTGATAAAACATTCTCTCACTAGTTCTAATTAATTTGATTTTTTCTAGTAATCGTTGAAAATACTCTAAATCGCCTTTTTTACCTTCCATAAATCGCTTTTCATTTAATACCCAACCTTGCACCATATAATCCTTTATAATCTTATTAGCCCATGTTCTAAATTTTGTTGCTTTTCTACTATTTACTCTATATCCAACCGCAATAATTGCATCTAAATTATAAAATATTATAGTTCTTTTAACATCTCTATTGCCTTCTTTTTGAACTACCGAGATTTTCTCGGCAGTTGAATTTTCATTTAATTCCTGTTCTTTATAGATATTTCTTAAGTGTAATCCAATATTATCTGATGTTGTATCAAACAATTCTGCCATCGTTTTTTGTGATAACCATACATCTTCATTTGCATACACCACTTCAATATTTATATTACCTTCTTCATCATCATAAAAAATCAGAGTATTATTTTCAGTTAATTCATTACCCATAGTATTATTGCTCCTTTATCAATTATTCTTTGTAATTATATTACAATAAAGTACAAATTGCAATGCTTTATTTTGTATGAGCTAGAATCCGAATTCGGTTCTAAACCTGTTGTGTAAGGTATTCCAAGGTCTCTCGATTCTTCCTTTAGCTTGTGGCGAACCCGCAGGGATAAGGGTAACCCCTAAAATACTCATCTTCGTCCCGTATTGCGTTGTTGACTCAATAATACCTGCTAGTTGCTCTTCTAGCAGAAAAAGTCAAAGAAAAAAGCAAGATATTTCAATCCTGCTCCTTTATTTTCATACACATTATGAACCCACCTGCAAAATATTTTAGAGTTCTTGTATGAACAGTATGGCTCCTCAAGTTGGACTCGAACCAACGACCCTGCGGTTACTGCACTACATTAATTTACATTAACATTATGAATTAAATCATAATTTGTAGTCTGGACTTTATCTTTACCATATTCATATAAGAATTTAGGTAGGTGGTGTAAAGTCTCTACACATAGCTTTCGCCTTGCTCGGTATTGTCTTTTACAAGAGTTTCACCGACTTAGCCACCTTTGTCATTCATAAGTTTCCTTATGAAGCTGCTAACATTTTACAGCCGCATGCTCTACCAACTGAGCTATTGAGGAATATAAAACCTGGCGATTACCTATGTTTCCAGGGGGGAATCCCCCAAGTATTTTCGGCACATAAGAGCTTAACTTCTGTGTTCGGTATGGGTACAGGTGTTTCCTCTTCGTTATCATCACCAGATATGGTTGAATGTCTTTCATACACTCAAAAAT
>WRFS01000009.1 GCA_009778695.1 Oscillospiraceae bacterium | reverse complement strand
TGCTGCAATTGCCATTGGCTGCAATAAAAAAATTAATAGCACAAATGACACCATTAATTTCCATAAAATTTTCTTTTTGATACTTCTTTTTTCTCCATTCATTATTGTATCCCCCTTTAATAATATAAAAAAACCCTATCGAAAAATTTTACAATAAAACTTTTCTTTTGATAAAATCCTACACCTTTTTAAAAAACTTGTCAATACTTTTTTTAAAAAAATTTGTTTATTTTCTGCGGGTTTCGTCAAATATTACTTTAAAAAAAGTAAGGTAATATTTGACAAAATATAAATTGTTGGAGTAACAGAGGAAAGGAACACAAATGCAAATATACTGTCTAATATTCTAAAATGGAAAGATAGATATCTACTAAAAATGCAAAAGGACATATCTCGAAATTGGGATATGTCCTAATATATATATATTATCTGAAAAAGCCTTTTTTCTCTTTTTCTGGTGGCTTTTCCTGTCCTTTTTTAGTTAATACATATGGCCTACCATCTTCTGATTCTGGTCTTACTAGAGAAACATTGGAATATTCTCCTGCAAAAATTTTAAACATTGCACCACTTATGCTCTCATCAAAAACTGTTTTCAAACTTCTAGCACCACTATTCAACTGTACAGCCCTTTCTGCTAACCAGTTAACGAAATCATCATTATAACTAAATTCTATTCCCAATAATTCAAATAATTTTTTATATGTATTTAATGGACTGAAATCTGACTCTACTAATATTTTTTTAATGTCTTTTTCTTTTAACGGACTCATTTTAACAAACTTCGAAAATCTACCAATAAGCTCTCTAATAATTCCATAATTAGTAAAGTCTTCAGTTGTTACGTCTTTATAATTATCTACATCTACTTGTGTACGTTCTTTATCAGCACCAACTCCTATTTGTTGAGTATTAGTATCTTTTACAATTCCTGTAAATGCCCCTAATGCAACAACTGTAAGTCTTGATGTGTCAAATTTCTTACCATCAACGTAAAATTCTGATCCGTCTAACAACTTTAATAATCCTCTTTGAACTCCTGCCCTGGAAACGTGAGATTGATTATCTTCAGGTTTTTCAGCCAACTTGTCAAATTCGTCTATTACTAATATTCCTCTTTCTGCAAGTTGTACATCTCCACCTGCTGCTGACATTAAATCATTAAACATATCTGATATTTTACGACCTTGATATCCAGTTTCAGATAATGAAGTGGCATCTTGAATAACAATAGGTATTTTATAAAGTCTCGAAATACGTTTTAATATTTCAGTTTTACCTGTCCCAGTTGAACCAAAAATCAATAGATTTTCTTTTAATTTTGCAATTAAATCAATATCTAATTTTGATTTTACAACTGTTTGATTTTTAAATAGAGTTGTAAGTATTTGCATTATTTGCTCATCTTGAGATATTATTGTCTTTTTTATAAAAGAGTACATTTTAGATATATTTGATGTTTTTTCGAACGCTTCTTCATCAAAATCAGATGATTTTTCACTGAAGGTTTCATCACAAATTCTAATTAGTTTTTTATCTATAAGCCTTGATAAAGAAGTTGGTGATTTTTCACTACGAATATAATACTTACCATTTCTTTTAATTAGGTTATTTCTTATACCTTCAAAATTAACCCTATTATCATTTGCTTTTACTGCCTCGTTCATATTTAATAAAATTACAACATATTCAGTTTCATTTCCATCTTCATTTAATTGAGCAGCAAGTATTCCTGCTGATTTTCCAGTTACAATGTGAAAAAGCTCATTATCTTCTGTATTAGCAAATGATAAACCCATTACAATATCTTCAAAAGTAAAAATTTCTTGTTCTTTTTTATCATGTGTTATATGTCGTTTTCTAAATAAATATGCTAAACTTGCATTCATTAAAGTTCTCCTTATTTTTCAAATTATGTTATTTCTTATCAATTCCGATTATTATTGTATTCTACCATAATTTTGCAATATTACGCTGTTATTTTAACATATTTTATGTAAATTGTAAAGACTTAAAATCGTATATATTATTTTATAAAAGAAAAAATGCTAACAATAGTTATACTACATTAGCATTTTTTCTTTGATTACTTGCGTATCATAATCATAATTTTACTTCGCCGTGAAATGATTATTCAATAATTGCTTCACTTTCTTCTGGCAATACCCATTTTCCTTGCTTATCAAAGAGCAAACCACGAACATCTACCATCATATGAGCCTTTTTAAAGGTGCTTAAGTCTTTTCTATCAATCACATGTCCTCGATAAATCCAACATGGATTGCCTCTGTCTGTCATTACTTCTTTTTCGATAGGCAAACTATTCAGCCACTCTATATCTTTGTGTTCCTCACACCATTCCGTATGACCTCTCATACAACAAAACCCCATGTTAGGTGTAAGTTGTTCATAGCGGTCTATAAAAGCGTCAAAATCTTCTTTAGTTTCAAACCTACCTTTGTACAACAACACTTTAAGGTATATGTTGGACTTGAAATTTTTTTGACTGGGGATACTGTCTTTATTTTCAGGATAAACCGAAATATTGATAGTATCACAAATCCCATCTAACGCCTTTATACTCTCTGGTTTCGTGTAGTTGGTGGTAATTACAGTGAAAAAGCCCATGTCTTTAGACATCTGTGCTATTTCAATGATGTTTGGGTGTAATGTTGGTTCTCCACCACCAATGAGAACAGTTTTAATGCCCGTTTCTTTTGCATGAGTCAGAGAGCGTGCAACCTCTTCCATTGTCATAAAGCCTTTAATCGGTTGGTTCTCCGAATCCCTGCAAAACACACAATTCATATTACATTCATGGGTAACCCAAAGTGTAAAATTTTCATGTGTCTTAACTTCTGGTGTCCACATAAGACAATGCTCCTTTCATGTTTTTGATTTTGCTTAAACTAACACAATCGTGCTTGATAATAAAAATTCCTCTTGAAATTTTGCCTACATATTGTAAGACTTACAACAAAGTGTATCACAAATTAACATAATTTGCAATTTAATTTTATAAATGGCGGTGGCAAGTTATTGCGGGCGGATAATATCCGCCCATACATTTCACGCAACAAAAAAAGCCAACCTTTTACAATTGACTGTCGCCTTAATCGCCTGGTGCGACGATAATATCTTTTGGTGCCTCGAATTGGAATCGAACCAATGACACAAGGATTTTCAGTTTTTTGACTTATTTAATATATAACGATATTTAATAATAAATAACATTTGTTAAAGTCCTGTTGTTTCTAGTGTTAAGACTAAATAATTTATATAAAGACCAACATTAAAGACTTTCAGAAAAACTCACTTTTTAAGAAGTTTGTTAGAACTTCTGTTAGAACTTTTTTAACATAATAGTTAAGCTACTATTGATATTGTACTACTTATCCTATGAAAATGCTTTAAAACTAATTTTAGAGCTTAATTAAATATACTAAAACGAGAACATATTTGTAATTCTTAAGAAATTAGAAATTACAAATGTGTTTTTGTTTTTTAAAGAGATGCCACTACCTCTATAAACGTGAAAGGTGTAATGAGCCGACGCAAAAAAATTCATTCGTATTAGTATAAATAGTCTAATTGTACAAAGTGCGTAAGTAGGATTTTTCAACATAAACCTACAATAAAAAAAGAGTATGGGCGGCAAAACTCGGATTAGGGATTTGCAATTGTAAAAAGTGTGGACGAGTATGCACAAAGTTATATCTATATAACGACAATTGCAGTAGCAATGCTACCTACTAGACTGCCATGAAAACGAAGTGACCGACTGACGGTTTCAGTTAAATATGGTGTAGTAATTTATATTTACAAAAATGGGATTACTACTCCATTTCCACTTCACTCCCTCCCTCTGGTTTCTATATTTCATTTAAAATATTATTTAATTTCATGTTTTATATATAACTTAATAACCCCTATTTTATTGTTTGAAGATTATTAACATAAATTTTCTTCTTGGCTTTTCTTCGATTTTGTGGTAGAATTGTACTAATTGAAAAAAGAGGTGAGCAGTATTCATAAAAATAATCCCAATTATAGACGATGGAAAAAAAGAAATGATGAAAAAAATTATAAAAGTAAATTAAAACGCAACAAAAGACATAAACATGTTAATAGAAATGAGTTGAAAAAACTACAAAGTGTTAAAGATGCAATACCTTTTAAAACTTTTATAGTTCCATCTATTTTTAGTATAATAGATAATCCAGAAGAAACAATCAATTTTTTTAATAAAATTATTACTCAGGTAGAAAATATAAGAATTAACGAGAATAAAAGTTTTTCACGTAATTTTTTAATAAATATGGAGAATACTACTCATATAACATGTGATGCACTAATGTATTTATTAACAATAATAAGAAATACGAGGGGCGTTAAATTATTACCAATAAATTGGAGAGGAAATTTTCCTAAAGATAAAGAAATGAATCAATTTTTGAAGAATTCGGGATTTTTAAAATATATGGAAACAGCAAAGGAAAATTTAATTAGGACAAGTAGAAATATACAAATTGAAACAGGAAAAGGCTATGTATATACCGATGGAATTGATATTAGGAAAAAAGTAATTGATTTTACTTGCAAAAAAGTAAATAAAAGTAATATTGAAATAAATTTTTTATTTACCATGTTAACAGAAATGATAACTAACATATCAGATCACGCATATGATAAAGAAAACCTTTTTGAGCATAGTTGGTATATTTTTGTAGAAAATGATGCTGATAAAATAAAGTATACTTTTATGGACAATGGATTAGGAATACCAACCACCATTAAAAAGAAAAGGTTTGAAGAGTTTTTAGAAAGTTTTAATTTGGATAAAGAATACAAATATATTGAGGCTGGAGTGAGCGGAATTGAAAAAAGAAGCAAAACTGGACAAATCGAAAGAGGAAATGGATTACCATCAATTTATGAACAGTTTACTAGTAACAAGATTAGTAATTTAGTAATAATATCAAATAGAGCATATTATTTAAAAGATTACTCAAGAGATTTAGAAAATGATTTAAAAGGAACTATATTTTGTTGGGAAATTAAAAAGGAGGACGTTATAGATGGAAATTAATGTTGTTAAGGAATATACAGATAAACCAGGTGCAAGATACGAATATCAAGGGCCAAAATCAGGTGAAAAGTTTAGAGATGAATTATTGTATCCTAAATTTATTAAGAGCGTAGAAAATAATGAAATATTGACAGTGAATTTAGATGGAGGATACGGATATGGTTCTTCCTTTTTAGAAGAGGCTTTTGGTGGTCTTGTACGAAGGTTGAAAAAAGAAAATGATGAAAAATATAAAAAGGTTCAAAATATATTGATAATATCTAATGATAACAAAACTTGGATTGAAAAAATAAAAGGATATATTGAAGAAGCAGTAGCCAATCCTTTGAGTAAGGAGAGCTAAAATGAGTAAGAATAAGATTTTAATAATTTGTGTTATTTTAGCAATACTTTTAGCTGTTTTTATAATTCTAGGAGCCATTTTTTCTAATAGCTGTATGTTATTTAATTATAATCTAATGGATATATTAACTGTCGTAGCAGTGTCATTTGTAATATTGTTTCTCACAATATTCACAGATGACAGGAGAAAAAAGAATGAAAAAGTTGAGGATGTTATTGGTTTATTACAACAGAAACTTCATAAAGTTTTTGATAATAAGCCAATAGAAGTGGACAAGCATTCTGAATACTTGTATTCATTCAAATACATAGATAATAAAATAAGAGTTCTTGAAGAGTTGTCAAAATATTTAAGCTGCAATGATGAAATAAAAGGAATAAAAAGTGAAAAGCAAAAACTTGATGATTTTATAACCGAAAATATTTGTCAAGGTAATACATATTTTACTGGAGATGCTGTTAAGGACAAAATACCAAATATCTTGTGTAATATTGATACACATTTAGATAATATTATCTTAAATATTTATAACACTAAATAATTAATATTTTTATAAAAATATTTTATGATTTAATTAAATAGTTAACACTTGTAGTCTTTATACTTCAGGTGTTTTTATTTTATAGAAATTCTATAAAATAAAAACACCTAACTAAAAAAATAATCGTATATCTATGTAAAAATTATCAATTTTCGGAACGAAAAATTGATATATAGCAAAATGAAATTTTGCTCGAATAGGGTATGTCAAAGCTTTTGACTCATATTCGCCAGCATGGTCTGTAGACCCCCCTGTTTAGGGATAACTCCCTAATACCCATTTGCTCGCTGAGAGAAAATTTTTTAAAAAGGAGATGTAAAATATAATGGTAAGTGATGTAGAAATATATGATAAAATTTTTCTTTCATATGGAAAAATTTTATATAGGTTAAATAAAGAAAATATTACTAGAAAAGATGGTTCGAAAATAACAATGAAAGATTTAATGCAAGCCATACATATAATGCTAGAAAAACATCCTACTTGCAGATGGAGAAGTGAGAGGATGAGAAGCAAAAGATTTTATGTTTTAGTAGAAGGATATGCATGGTTATTGCAAGTATATTTTCAAAAAGAAAAACCACAACTTGATGCGGATATAGATTTCTTTTTAGATAGGATAAGACAATATAAGGAATTATTAAAACTTGAATCAAATAGAAAATTTGGTTATAAAGAAATGACTATTAGTGAATTAACAAAATATTTTGAAAAATCTAAGTTAACAGTACAAAGAGGAATAGCAAAAATGCTTGTGGAAGGCTATTCAGAATATAAGTATCATCAAGATGGCAAAACAGTAATTAAAGTTGAGGGTGTAGAATGGCTTTGTAAAAATGTGTTTAAACGTAAGTATTTGGAGTTGCTAGAACAATACAAAATGGAGTTAACAGAGAAATATATTGAGGCAGGGTATCCGTATGACCATTTCTTTTGAAGGAATTAGAATATAGAAACTAATTAACTCTTGAATTTTTTTATAATTTGTAGTATTCTAATAAAATGAAAGATGGAAAAATAGTAATAGATTCACATAGCCATATTGGAATAGATATGATTCATGGGGAAACAGATGTAAACGAATACATAATTTTTGCAGATAATCAAGGAATTGATTACTCATTTCTTATGCCAGTACCCGCGCCAGTAATTAATAGTAAAAGAGTTTTGTACTGGAATTATAGTAATGAGTTCTGTTATCGTAGTGATTTTGCGAATTTGCAACAAAATGGATTTTATAGTCCTTATGAAGTTGCTAACGATTATTATGATAAAAAAATTAAAGAGCTAAATACAAAAAGAATTTCTTTTGTTCCGTTAATTCATCCTAAACTTGATGACTATAATTCTTTAATGAGATTATATGAAAAATATAATCCAACAGCTTTAAAAATACATGGAGTTAGTGCAGGAGCTGGTCCAAATGATGTTAATATAGGAATAATTAAATTCTTAAGAGAAAATAACATTCCTTTGATATTACATACTGATTTTGATAACAATTTGGAAAACGGCTCTGGGGTAAGCACCACACGAAGAATAAATAGTCCTAAAGATTGGGCGAGTTTTATTATAGAAAACAATTTAAAGGCAATTTTAAATCATGGTGCGAGATTGGATTTAGAGACATTTGCATTAGTAAACGGCTCAAATAATTTAACAGTCGCTATTGGACCAGAAGTGCTGATGATGACTGAACCAAGTCGATTAATGATTGAACCAAGTTTATTAAAACAACATGGATATCTAGGTGTTATTAAAAAATATTTAGATATAGATAAAATTATTTTTGATATTGATTATAATTGGAATACTTTAAGTTTAGAAAATAGAACACTAGATTATGATTCGTTAAATAGAGTTACACAAATATTTAATGAAAATGAGGCGAAACAAGTTTTTTCTTCAAATTTAGTAAATTTCTTTAATCTAAAAGAATTATCTCATAATTTTGGCGAAACAAAAGGTATTAGTGTTAATAATAAAGGTGTAGAAGAAAGATAGAAGGAGTAGATATATTATGCAAAGAAAAATAATAGCAATAGGTGGCGGAGAAAACGGTAGAGAAGGTTACCCTTATGAAACAAAAGAAATAGACGAGGAAATTGTAAAACAAACAAATATGAAAAACCCACAGTTTTTATTTGTAGGATTTGCTAGTGGAAGGTTTGAGAATTCTTATTTTGATGTTATGAATAATATATATTCAAAATTAGGCTGTAACACGGATATATTAAGCACAAATGAAATAGAAAACTCAAGAATAGTAAAAGAAAAAATAGAACAAGCTAATATAATTTATGTTGGTGGTGGCAATACACTAAAATTAATGACTTTATTTAGAAAACACAAAATAGATGACTTATTAAAAAAAGCATATCAAAATGGCACAATATTATGTGGTGTTAGTGCTGGCGGAATATGTTGGTGTGATTTTCGGAAATTCAGATTCAAGAAAGTTTACAAGCAACAGCACACAATTAATAAAGGTTACAGGATTAGGATTGATTAAAGTGTTGTTTTGTCCACACTATAATATAGAAAAACATAGACAAGAAGATTTAAAGCGAATGATGAAAAACACATATAAAATACCAGCGTTAGCATTAGAAAACGGTGTAGCACTAGAAGTAATTGATGATAAGTATAGATTAATACGAAGTATACCAAATACTCATGCTTATAAGTGTTATTGGAGCGAAGGTAACTATATTAAACAAGAAATAGAAATTATGTCCGAATTTAAGCCGATTAGTGAATTGTATAAAAAGTAAAAAACAAAACCCCAGTCAACGATAATAATCGTATCATGGGGTTTTGCTTTTGGCTAATCGTTATAACGATTAGGTTAAGGATTATTTGCTTATGGTGTTAGACGTTTCGGACCTCTGTAAAGGTACGTTACTTCACGGACATTGGACAGGTCGAGGAGTTTCATAATCATTCGTGTTAACCCAAAACCATATCCGCCATGCGGAACGGTGCCATATTCGAAGAAGCGAAGGTAATGCTCAAGGGACTCGAGTAATTTCGGATCCTTATTGCTGACCTGCTTCTCCAAAATCTGGGCTTTTAGAACATCGTACCGATGTTCACGTTGGGCTCCCGATGTAACCTCTAACCCTTTATACAAAAGGTCGAAGCTACAAGTAAGAGTTTGGTCCTGTGGGTTACGCATATGGTAGAACGGACGGGCCGTGACTGGGTAATCTGTTACGAAAACCCAATCATGGTCGTACGTTTCCTTAACGTATCCCGACAGTAACCGCTCTTCTTCGGGTTCCAGGTCATCGTCTTTTTCAGACTTATAACCTGTCGCACGAATGATTTTCTTTGCCTCTTTTATGGTGATTCTCGGAAATGGTACAGACGGGACAATGACTTGTTTGCCGTAAAGTTCTTCGATTGAAGAACCTAACTTCTCTTTGATTTGACTCATAAAGAAGTTTACCCAGTTTTCCTCGAACGCCATAACATCGGCGAAAGAGTCAATCCACGAGATTTCGCAGTCCACGCTGGTGAACTCCGTGTCGTGTCTCGACGTGAAACTCGGATTAGCCCTGAAAACAGGACCAATTTCGAAAACACGGTCAAAACCTGCATTCATCGCCATTTGTTTGTAAAACTGGGGCGATTGAGACAGATACGCAGTTCCACCAAAGTACGGAAGATGAAATAATTCACTCCCGGACTCGCTGGCTGTTGCCATGAGCTTTGGAGAATGGATTTCAAGAAACCCGTTCTTAGTCCAAAACTCTCGCATTGCCTGCTCGGCAACGGTTTGAATTTTGAAGATTAAGAGTTTTTCGGGTTGCCGTAAATCGAGATATCTCCAGTCAAGGCGAACGTCAAGCGTACTGTCCTTGCAGATGGGTAATTCGGGTTTGGCTGTTGATACAACCTTCAACTCGCTCACTGCCACCTCAAGACCGCCAAGCTTGACGGATTGATTTGAAATAGCAGTTCCCACAGCTTCAATTGTTGACTCTTGGGTAAGATTTCCAACAATCGAAGCGAGTTCAGGCTTTCCGTGTGCATCGATATACAGTTGTACTTTGCCTGTGTGGTCGCGCAACACAACGAATTGGTTACGCTTCATTGCCCGAATTGTGTCCACAAAACCACAAACACGGACTTCTGTGTTTAGTGAGCTTGGCAGCTCACAGATGAGTGTTCTCTTCATAAAGGCTCCTTGTTACGGATAAATTTTACGCCCCATACTTCTTGGGAAAGGCATTGCTTCTCTTACATGTGGTAGCTGAAATAGCCACCGAATAAGTCTTTCAACACCCATTCCTAATCCGCAATGAGGGACAGTTCCATAAGTTCTCAGTTCTTTGAACCAAGAATATTTTGGGTTTAAATCTTTGCCCTTTTCCTTCAGCCGAGCTTCCAGTTCAGAAACATCAGTAATCTTGTCTGCAATACCTAATATCTCACCAAAACCTCTGGTGGCAATTAAGTCTGCAGTATAGGTTACTTCCGGATCACTTTCCAGTATTTTGTACGGAAAGCCTTCGATAGCTCGTGCGTTTTCGGTAATCCATACTGGGGATTTAAAGTAATTAGCTAAAAAATCCTCAGCAATGTCATTGATGCTTTTCCCAAATTCAACGGAAATGCCGTTACTGTTAAGTAACTTAATAGCTTCTCGATATGTGATTCTGGGAAATGGCGGATATTTTCCGTCATTGCAAAAACCGCCGGTGCCAAGTTGCTGGCATATTTCTTCGCTGAAGGGTTCTACTTCGCGTATAACGCTTGAAACAAGCGATTCTACAACAGAGAAGAAATCTTCAAACTCACAAAATGCCAACTCGGCTTTTATGTGCCAATACTCTGTCAGATGGCGTTTGCTAACGCTTTCCGCCCCACGAAAACTGGGTCCAACGTTGTACACCTTTTCTAGTGCGTGAACCACACTTTCAAGGTAGAATCCAACACATTGGGTAAGGAAAAGGTCTTGGTCATTGACATTTACAGCAATTCCCGTATCTTCGCTGTAAAGCAAAATAGGGGTAATTATTGGTGCTGTGATGTCAAAGTAGCCATTCGACCTAAACCAGTTGTGTACTGCTCCCAGTACGAGATGCCTCGCTTTGAGTGCAGCCATGACCTTTGGGTTTCTTATAAACAGATGTCTGTTCTCTTGAACATAGTCTGTATGTTTTGAACCAAAGACGTCAAAACTGCTACGAGGCGATGGGGATAAATTCCGCGACACGTCTCCTAAGAGAACCATGTCAGTGGCTTCAAGCTCTTTTGACCCATTATTTGGATTAACACTAACAGTGCCAACCACCTTAACGGATTGTTCAGCTTTCAGCTTTGCCGTAATGCCCGTCAGATTGCTTACTACTTGTATGCAACCTGTGGAGTCGCAGATATCAAAGAATTCAGTTCGTTTGGAAGTGCGTTTGCTGACTATCCAGCCAAGCAATGTAACGCTCGTCCCAACGCCTAAATTCTTTATATCTGAAACATAGAATTGTTTCTTCATGACGAGTTCCTCCGTGTTAAGTTTTCAATGTACTGTGAAGTTGTTGTTTTTTGTCTTGGTGCAAATCCTCCTTTTTCAAAAAATTGGATAATATAATTATACCACAAAACTTTACATAATTCAATGTTTGCATTGATGTATCGCTGTTTCATGCTTGTTATTAGTATAAAGCCAAGTAATAGCTTTTCCCATATATTTCCAATATAATCTAGTAAACACATTTACCTAACGTTTTTTACACTTCAATTTTTTTACTTTCTAACATTAAAGCTAAGCCGTCAAGAACCCCAGACTTGTATAGTTTCTCACTAAAATAAGCATCCACTTCCTTAGAAGTTTCAATGTGATTTTCTACGCACTCTGTAATTTGTTTTTTCGTTTCTTTAAAACCATTTGGTAAATTATCCAAGCTGATTTCTAACTTTTCTCTAGTTTGTAGTTGTTTATTATGCAAAACCTTTAGATTCTTTTTATCCTCTTTTGAAACAGAAGATATAGTGTCATTTCTCTGGATAAACAAATCCTGTAATATATTATTGTCTATAACACTTGATAAATCTGTAATTGTTATCATTATTCCACCTCCTCAATTAACAAAGTTTAGTTAATTATAATTCATATTAATACAAAAGTCAACTAAACTTTGTTAACATTTTTATCTAAACTTTGTTATGATTATATGCAAGGTGGGTGAAATATTATATGACACTAAATGAAGCAATAAAAACAAGAATACTTAATTTGTGTAAAGAAAGAAATATAACTGTAAATAAACTAGCTACTTTGTCTGGAATATATCAATCAACTGTAAATAATATATTAGTAGGATTTAGTAAGTCGCCTAAAGCTATTACTGTATATAGAATATGTCAGGGGCTAAATATAGAGTTGCATGAATTTTATAATGATAAATTATTTAAGAATTTAGATGATGATTAAAATTTTAAAAGTGGGCTATTAAACCCACTTTCATATATATACTTCTTCGTGTTTGATTTCTTTTGCCTCAAATTCAGGTGCTGTTACTTTAGACTCGGATACTATTTTAGATGCAAGCACTACTTTCTTTTCTATGCTTTCATCTAATAAATCCACAACTGTCTTCGGTATATTAGGCTGGTTGTGTAAAAAATCAATAATATAATCAATATCTGCTTCGCATTTTTCAAATTCTTCTACATCTTTTAACATTTTATTAGACCTAGAATCACTATCTTTATTGCATTTGGTAGCTTGTATATATTTTTTTATGTTTTCAAATGAAACTAAATTAGACATAAAAAAACTCCTTTCGACGAGATATTGGATTAGTTTTTATATAATACCAATATACCAAAAGGAATTTCAAAAGTCAACTATAAATATTAAATTTTGTAATATTTATGACTGGTTATTTTTACTACTTAATAATCTCATTATTAACTTAATCATTGCAAATATTGACTCTACATCCTTTTCTTTATACTTAGATAAAAGTTTTGAAGTCTCTTCGTCTATATTGCTTACTCTTCCCAAAAGGAGATAGTCAGCCGATAATTTATTTTCACTACAAATATCTATTATTTTTCCAACCGATAGGCAATTATCCCCTCTTTCCACTGTAGTATAATATTGACTGGAAAGCCCGAATAAGCTTAGCAAATTCTGATTTAGTCATTCTCATATTATCTCTAGTTTCCTTTAATCTCCCTGCTATCTCAACTTTTCTTTTTTTTGATAATTCTTCCTTCATTTTATACCTCGATATTTATTTGATTTTTATATATTTTACTATGTTTATATTTTTACGTAAATAAATTATTTCTTTATAATTTTTTATATTTTTTTATAATAATATGGCATAAAATATCAACTTATGATATATTTAGTATAAAAAATTAATAATTATCGAGGTGATAAGAATATGGAAAATAAACCAATGTCTTTTATTTTAATTGAAGATAATGAAGAAGAATGTCTATCATATCAAAATTATTTTTTAACCAGAGATGATATACGTTTGGTTGCAACAGCAAATTCGAGTGAAAAAGGTATAGAATATGTACAAACCTATATCCCTGATGCAATTATACTTGATATAGAGTTAAATATCGGTCGTGGTTCAGGTATACAATTTTTAAATACATTAAAGAACATTAAATTTGATACTCTACCTCTAATTGCCGTAATTACCCATATTTTTGACCCAGAAACTTATAATTATGCTCATATGAATGGTGCTAATTTTGTGATTTATAAGCTAAAAGAAGATTACTCTCCTCAATTAGTTGTAGAAGATTTATTTGCACTCTGGAAAAATCGTTCAAATGTAAAAGGTACTTTCAATAACAACAATAATGTTGAAAGCATTGCAGAACGTAGAGACAGAATCTCAAGCAGAATTCATGCGGAATTAAACAAATTTAGCATGCCTTCTTCTTTAAAAGGAAAAGGATACATTCACGATGCAATACTTTACGATGTTTTAGATGAAGAGAAATCTCAAAACATGACTGCTTCTCAATATATAACAATAAAACATAACGCGAAAAGTCAATCTAATATTACCAATAATATACAAACAGCAATAGAACACGCTTGGGATAATACGGCACCAGAGGAACTAAAAAAATTATATCCTATTGAACTTAGTTATAAGACAATTGTTCCCACACCTACGCAATTCATATCCTACATTTCAAATAAGATTAAGACATCGTTATAAACTTTTCTAAAATTTACTAACTTTTTTTATTGAAAGATACTATTTATATATTTATTTAATAAATAGTATCCTTTTTTTGTGTCGAAATCACACAAAAGAAGGAGGGAATTAACATGGGTTTTTTTGATTGGTTAGGCAAATTATTAAAATTCTAAATAACTATGGATAATTATAACATAGTATTACTAACAACTTGACAGGATAAGTGTTGTCATTTTCAACATTTATCTTGTTTTTTATTTATTTTTATAATATACTAAAAATGCTATTATTATACAAATTGTGAGGGTTGTGTAGTATGTTTGATATTAATACCTTGAATGTCTTAATACGAATAATATTTATAAATATCTGTGTAAGTTATGTATTTATAAAAAACAGCAATAATATGAAATTAAATTACTATGAATATATTGGACTGATAATAAATATTATAGTGGTTTCCATTATATTTATTTTATTGCGAGAAAATATTGATATAATATCTAGATTTTTCATATCATATACATTATATATTTTAATTATTAAACTAATTAGTAAAAGAAGCTTCTCTGATATAATATTTCTCACAATTATATCTGTGGCTATAAGTTTAATGTCATTTGTATTTTCATCAGCAATATATTACTTTATATTAACAAGAATACCTTTTTTAAGTGTTAATACTGAAAATATAGTTCCCAATATTATAATAGGAATAGTACAAAGCATATTAGTATATAGCTTATTTAAAATCAACATCTTTAAATGTGGTTTTTCTTTTTTAAAAGAAACCTCAAAAACAAAGGAAACAAGCTTCATTATGGGTTCAATAATTGGTATTATCGCATTAGCAATTCTTATTATGTATGGAATAATAGACAATACAATAGTTAGAATATATTTTACCGCTATACTGCTAATTCTAAGTGTTATTTTTTATAAATGGATTCGCAAACAAATGAAAAGATATCTTAAAAATGATACCCTTTATGAAATGATTAATTTCCTAGAAAAAGAAATTAAAAGTAAAGATGAAAAGCTCGCTATTGCCAAGAAAATAAAGCATAATTATAGCAATAGAATTGCTGCAATGGAACTAGCTGTTGAATCTGCAAATGAATTAACACCAGATTTTAAAAAAGCTGTCAAAACTCTTGCAACAGATTTTAGAAAAGATAATATGCCATCTATAAACATAACAAATCTGCCAATTACTGGTATTTTAGGAGTTGATAGCGCATTTACTTATATGTTATCGGAAGCGGAAAAGGATAAGATTGAGTTTAATTTAACTTTAAATGATAGTCTTTGTATTAGTTATATGGTTAAAAATACTATTTCTGAAGGGGAATTGATAACAATAATTAATAACCATATTAGAAATTCTATAATTGCAATAAATTCAAATAAGAAAAATAGTAAAAGGATTCTTTGTATTCTAGGTCTTATGGATAATTGCTATGGTTTTTCTGTATCTGACACAGGAATAGCCTTTGAAATCGACACTTTACTATGTCTTGGTTTAAAAGAGGTTACTACTCATGAAAACAAAGGTGGAAACGGTATTGGACTTATGACTGCATTTGAAATAGCTCGAAAATATAATGCCAGTATAATAATTGAAGAAAATACACCAAGTGAAATAGGATATACTAAGACTATTTCAGTTCTCTTTGACAACAAGAATGAATACAAAATTCGCTCTTATCGTGCTGATGAACTACAATCAAAAAACAAAGATAATAGAATTATTATTGAAAAATTATAAACTTAACTATCCTTCACTTTCAGCAGCCATTTTTCAAAATCTTTTTTGCTCATTTTGCCACTATCTATATCTTCCCTAACTTTTTTGTATTGATTTCTAAAAGATTCCAAGTCATCAATATATTTTTGATTTTCAGGGTTTCTTCTCACTCTTAGTAATTTTTGTTGATAGGTATTCCTATAAAGCCTAGCAACATCATCGTCTGCTAATAATTTCTTTTTATATGAAACAAAACCTATTTCCTTACAGGTTTTTCCATCTTTATAAACATTATTACAATACACCTCGTCCGTTCTACTGGTTGTTACAAAGTGTTTACCGCAGTTTTGGCATATTTTAATTGGAAACTTATTTATGCATATAAGTTCCGATAACTCAATTAATAGTATTTGCTTAATGTCTTCACTTTCCAAAGTGTGCGGTGTTAGAACAATTTTATTTTTTTCCTTAATCATTTCAAAAATCTCTTTATTCTTTACATCTTTAATCGCATCTTTTTCATCAGTTCTAAGAATTGATATGATAGACGGATCCATATTAACTAACCTTACTGTTATTTTTTCGCTGTTAAAATAGTTTAGAGCCTTTCCATAGTTATTACTATAACTTTTTACAAAATATCTTTGATAAGGACTTAAATCCTTTATATCTTCTAAATTATCCATATATAAGTAATTAATATCACTAATAAAATTTAATCTGATTTTTTCTAGTATTTTACCATAGTCCTTTACTATTGTATTAAGTATAAGATAATATTCTTCTTTTGAGAGAAATCTTTTCACATCTTCCTTATAACCCAGTTCTTTTAAAACTCCCCATATGATTGCAAGACTATATTTATCAATTAATAATTTTAAGTTATCAAATTCAGTAAACTTGCAATTTATAAAATCACATAATAATGTTCCTGCGATATTCGATTGTATTTTAGGCGTGAATTGATACTTATATTGTATATTCTTATCTTGCAAAATATTTTTCTTCTGCTCATTTGTATATCTCTCCTCTTGATTTATTTGCTCTTGGGTCAACCTAACTCGTTCTTCATTAATAGTATAATATTTAGAATATTCATGATACTCAAAATATTCTTTTCTATTTATTCTATCCACAAATATACTCATTTTTATATCTTTTAAAAAATCTTTTTCTAAATCACTCATGACAAAACTCCTTATATTTCAATATTTTTTAGACTTCAATAAAAACTTTTGTTATTTTATGATAATATTTTAACATAACCTATTGACAAATGCAAGAGCAAATGATAAAATAACTAAAATATTTGATATTATATTTTTAGTATAAAATATCAAGATGCATTTAGTATCATTATGCTCAAAAAAATGTAGACAAAAAAATAACCAATAGAGGAGGTGACGTTTACCAGTGGAGAAGAAAGAACAGGTTTTAGATCTATTTTATAATCAACGTTTAAAAGAGTGGCAAATTGCAGGAATGGTTTCTGTATCTCAACCATATGTTCATAAAATTATTAGTAAAGATAAAAGACATATCAAGGAACGATTAAAGCGAAAAGCTGAAAATTTAGAAAAACGAAAATTGTATCTAATTGAATACAACAAAAATTATTCTAGACCTAAAAAGGAAGATATAGCGTACGAAGCAATGAAATTACAGCACCTTAAAGATGTTATGAAATTATCTTCTAGTAGCAGTAACGGTTTTATATCTAATGATTCATACAGGAAATGGAATTCAAGTTCATACACATATAACCCAAAAACGCAGAGGCTTGAAATACTTAAAAGGCTAAAGGTTTCCATAGATATTCCAAAACATATCAGCACAAAGCGAAAATTAAGACCTCAGAAATACAAGAAACGATATTACTTTTCCACTTATTAGACTTATTATATTTATTATAATCTAGTCTTTTTTATTGAAAGAAATGAGGTGAGAGAAGTTTTATGCTTAATATTAGAGAAAACTATACAATGATGTTTACTAATTATCCAGATGTAGTAAACATTGACCAAATGAGAGCCATGTTAGGGGGAATTGGCATTACGCTAGCATATAGGTTATTGCAAAATAAAATAATACATAGTATTAAAATCGGCAGAGAATATAAAATCCCTAAAGCTAGTATTATTGCATATTTAACACGAAATGATTAATTATATATTGAATTTATAACCTACTATATGATATTATTATTTTCAATATCAATAGTAGGTTAAATTTAAGCTGTTATGCGGAAGGAGGAAGTATGTTAAATCAAGTAGCAGGTAGCCTACAAGAAAAAAAGGGAATATATTATGCAGTTTTATATCATCAATTAAATGGAGAGTGGAAAAGAAAATGGATTTCCACAAAAATAAAAGCTATAAAAGGCAATAAGAAAAAAGCCGAGTTAAAATTAGACCAAATTAAAAAAGACTTCTACAATACTTTAACTAATACAAAAGATACCGAAACAACAAACATTCTATTTGTTGATTTTATGAAGGATTGGCTAAAAATCATAAAGCATTCTATACAAAGCACTACTTATATGGGGTATTCAAAATTAATTAATGGTAGAATGAGTAAATATTTTACACAAAACAAATTAAAACTGGTAGAATTAAGACCAAAGCATATACAAGATTTTTACGAATATTTATCAGAAGAAGGGTTGAGTGGCAATAGTATTACTCGTTATCATGCTAATATTAGAAAGGCATTACAATATGCAGTAAAAACAGATTTAATCGAGAGTAATCCAGCTGATAAAATCGAGAAACCTCAAAAAGAAAATTACATCGCACAATTTTATGTGGCAGAAGAAATAGACAAATTATTTGAAGTTACTAAAGGTACTAAAATCGAAATACCAGTAATGTTTGGTGCATATTATGGACTTCGTAGAAGTGAGGTTGTAGGACTTAAATGGAAAGCAATAGACTTTGACAATAAAACCATAACTATTGAACATGTTGTTGTAGATATAGTTACAAATGGTAAAAGAGAAGTCATTGGTAGAGATAGCACGAAAAATAAATCAAGCAACAGAACTCTCCCATTAATTCCAGAGATAGAAGCTGTATTAATAGCATTAAGAGAAAAACAAAAAGAAAATATGAAATTATATAAAGACAGTTACAACAAGAAGTATAAAGAATATATTTGTGTAGATGATTTAGGCAATCTAATTAATTTGGATTATATTTCACATTCTTTTGTTAAATTACTAAAAAAGCATGGATTAAAAAAGATTAGATTCCATGACCTTCGCCATAGTTGTGCCAGTTTGTTGCTAAAACAAGGCAGAAATATAAAACATATCCAGGTATGGTTGGGGCATTCTAATTACAATACTACCGCAAATATATATGGACACTTAGAAGTAACAGAAGAAATGAACACAAATGCAAATATAATGTCTAATATATTGAATATGAATAAAGGGAACCAAGAAGAAAAAGAAAAAGTACCTGTCCGCTAAAACAAATACTTAATTTCAATTTTTGAATTATGTTAGAACTTTTGTTAGAACTTTCAACAAAAATTGTTCTTGGTGCCTTCAACTGGAATCGAACCAGTGACACGCAGATTTTCAGTCTGCTGCTCTACCAACTGAGCTATGAAGGCGAATTACACAGATTTTGGCAGAACGCATTTTTGTATTAAATTCTAAAGATTTTTGTAATTTATACGTAGTCATTTGGAGAGCCGAGACCGTTGATTTTCAGTCCTTTGCTCTACCGACTGAGCTATCGAGGCAAAAATAATGGCGACCCGGAACGGGCTCGAACCGTCGACCTCTAGCGTGACAGGCTAGCGTTCTAACCAACTGAACTACCGGGCCAAAAAAAATGGTGGGCGCTATAGGGCTCGAACCTATGACCCCCTGCTTGTAAGGCAGATGCTCTACCAGCTGAGCTAAGCGCCCATTTTTTTTATTTGTCTTACGACAAATAACAGTATACTAAATTAATTCTAAATTGTCAAGTATTTTTTTTCATATTTTTCCCAATTTTGCACACTTCCCCTCTTGACTTAATACTGTATATAATATATTATGTGGAATATCAGGAGGAGTGAACTATGTGTGGAATTGTTGGATATGTTGGAAACAGAAAATCAAGTGAAATACTTCTAAATGGGCTTTCCAGATTAGAATATAGAGGATATGATTCTGCTGGAATTGCTACAATGGAACGAAATAAAATAGCTTGCATAAAAACTAAGGGTAAAGTTAAGAGTTTAATTGATTTAGAAAAAGAAAATTCTTTAAATGGAGCTATTGGAATCGCACATACCAGGTGGGCAACACACGGCAAACCTTCAACAGAAAATTCTCATCCTCATTTAGATAATTCAAAAAAATTTGCTGTTGTACATAATGGAATTATTGAAAATTATAAAGAATTAAAGTCATTTTTGCAAAAAAATGGATATACTTTCTATTCCCAAACAGATACTGAAATTATTCCAAACTTAATCGCATATTACTATAAAAAAATGACTCCTCGTTTTTTAGAGGCAGTGCAACTGGCTTGCAATGACCTAATTGGAAGCTTTGCAATAGCTGTTTTATCTACATACGAACCAAACAAAATAATTGCCGTAAGAAAAGATAGTCCACTAGTTATTGGCAAAAGTAATTTTGAAACATATATATGTTCAGATGTTCTTGGAATTTTAGCCTATACAAAGGATTTTTATATTTTAAATGATTATGAATATGCTGAAATTTCAAAAGATGAAATTAAATTTTTCAACAAAACCCTACAACCTATTGAAAAAGAAATTAAAAGCATTGAATGGGATTTTTCCACTGCTGAAAAAAACGGATACGATGATTTCATGCTAAAAGAAATATATGAACAGCCAATATCTATTCGTGAAACTATTGGTTCTAAGCTACCTATAGATGCTCCAAGCAATTTAGATGAGATTACTTTCACAAGAAAATATCTTTCATCTTTAAATAAAATATTTATAATCGGCTGTGGTACAGCCATGCACGCTGGATTAGTTGCAAAAGCAATGTTCGAGAATCTTTGCAACATACCTGTTGAAGTAGATATCGCTTCAGAATTTAGATACAGAAACCCAATTATAAACGAAAAGACCCTTGCAATTTTTATTAGCCAATCTGGCGAAACAGCCGATACTATTGCCGCATTGAAACTTGCCAAATCAAAAGGAGCTAAGACTCTTGCCATATGTAACGTCATAGAAAGTACTATCACGCGTGAAGCAGATTATACAATATATACACACGCTGGACCAGAAATTGCTGTTGCTTCAACAAAAGCATATACTTCACAATTAATACTATTAGCAATAATTGCTATACACTTCGCAGAAGTTCTAAAAAGTACAGATACTGAAACCTTAAATACTTTTAAAAATGATATTTTAAGCATTTCAAACAAGGTGTCTGAAATCCTAGAAAATATTGACATTCTAAAAGAATTTGCTCAAGATAACTGCAATATAGAGCATGCATTTTTTATTGGTAGAAGAATGGATTATTTAGTCTCATTAGAGGGTTCATTAAAATTAAAAGAAATAACTTATATACATTCGGAAGGATACGCAGCTGGCGAACTTAAACATGGCCCAATTGCATTAATTGAAAATGGAATTAATGTTATAACAATAATTACTGACCAAGAATTAATGGATAAAACTTTAAGCAATGTACACGAAGTAATTTCGCGTGGTGCCAGAATCTTTGCAATAACTAATTTAAACTTCCCACATAACGATTTTGACTATTTTTTAAATATTCCTAAAACAAATGAATTATTATCTCCAATACTCTCAGTTATACCACTTCAACTAATTTCATATTACATTGCAAAAGAAAAAGGCTTAGATGTTGATAAGCCAAGAAATTTGGCAAAATCTGTAACGGTGGAGTAATTTAAATTCTATAAAAAAGAGAGAGCGTTTTAAACACACTCTCTATCTTAATTTGATACTGTTATCTTAAATATGATGAAATAATAATTTCTTTCTAGTCACCGTCTCCCGCCCTCTTCCGGCTTTCTAAGCTTACGGCCCTCTGAAAAATACAGAAAACTTCGTACAGCGAACATGTTGTGAACAATAACTTCAAGTATTTGTAATAAAATTACTAAATATGCCTGAAATTGAAAACCTACCCACATTTCGAATCGAAAACACACGTTGTTCGTATGACCTTCATAACGTATCCAAAAAAAGTTTGTAGCAACATTATATAACAAAAAAGTAAAAAAGTAAATACATTATGTCATTTTTTTATGAAATTTTGTTGTATACATGTCATTTTTTATGAAATTTTTGTTATTATTTGATCGTTTTTCCCTAAAATATACGCTTGTGGTGCTTAGTATATGTTTTTCATACCCCTATAATTTTCTTTACATACTTTATCTTAGAAAGTATATATGTAACTAAATAGCTAACTACAAGCGTTCCAAATATTTCTATTACCACTATTACCTCCAACGGTACATTTGCAAAAACAGAACTTCCATTAATTAGTTTGTGTATTTCATTCATAAATAATACATGTATTAAATATACCCCAAATGTTAGGCTACCTAAGCGTGACAAGACTTTACCAACTTTTTCTTTTAATTCAATTTTCTTAAATAAGTACGTAATAAAAATAAATACCGACACTGCCTCAAAGAAAACTAAAACATTTTCTCTATTATACATAACGCCGTTAAATCCGCCAGTAGATAACACATTAGTCATAATTGCAAGACCTATTGCAGATATTACCCCTAACACATATGTAATTTTTCTATATCTCTCTTTAATACCATATGTTGTAATATAATGTCCCAAAAACATAAAACCTATATATACAAATATTACTGGAAGTGATAGTACACTTACTTGTATATGAAAATAAATATTAGTAAGGTCACTTATTGTTGGTATAAAAAATGCACCCACAAATAATATAATAATAAGTAATTCAAGGTTCTTTTTATCTAATTTATCTGCAAGAATCCTAAAAAATGGTATGAAAAAATACAGCGTTATTATTAGATTCAAATACCATAAATGATATCGAGTTCCTCCTTGAGATAACATTTCATTAAAGAAATTATATACCGTACCAGAATAATCTCCAATTCTAACTGAATCAAAAAAGTATATAATATTCCAAACAATAAATGGAATCAACACTTTCGAAAACCTTTTTTTAAGAAATTCTCCATATGTTTCATTCTTTCTATTTGGTAATAATAAACTTCCAGTAACCATCAAAAATACTGGTACAGCATACCTAAAGTAGCTGTCTATCACCGATATAAAATTCCAAAAACCATTTTTATAACCCCATCGGTTATAAACGTATAAGCTGCTTACGTGTACAATAACTACTGCAAAAACAGCCGCCATTCTTAAAATATCAAAATATACAATTCTTTTTTTAGTTACTACTTTTTCCAATTCGTTCCTCCCTTTTACTCCAATATGAATCGGACGAACAATGTTCGCCCCTACCTATGCTCTATTCACAGCAGTATGGTCTATTATAAATACTTTTTCAAAAATTCACCTGTATATGATTTTTTATTCTCCGCCACTTGCTCTGGTGCACCAGTTGCTACTATTTGCCCTCCATTGTCCCCACCTTCTGGTCCTAAATCAATTATATAGTCAGATGTTTTAATCAAATCTAAATTATGTTCAATTACAATTATGCTATTACCTGTGTCTACTAGCTTTTGCAGAATCTGCTCCAACCTATATACGTCATCAATATGTAATCCTGTTGTTGGTTCATCTAAAATATATAACGTTTTCCCAGTAGCTCTTTTTGAAAGTTCTGTTGCAAGTTTGATTCTTTGTGCCTCTCCACCAGATAATGTTGTTGAAGGTTGTCCCAGCTTAATATATTCTAATCCTACATCATACAAAGTCTTAATCTTGGGCTTTATCTTAGGAAAATTAGTAAAAAACTCTAAC
This sequence comes from Oscillospiraceae bacterium, assembly GCA_009778695.1. Lineage (GTDB taxonomy): Bacteria > Bacillota > Clostridia > TANB77 > CAG-508 > WRFS01. The sequence continues at coordinate 31,455 of WRFS01000009.1, read as the reverse complement.
GCTTCTTCCACCGTCATATCCAAAACATCAGAAATACTTTTCCCTTTATATTTCACCTCTAATGTTTCTTTATTATACCTCTTGCCTTTACACACTTCACAAGGTACATAAACATCTGGCAAAAAGTGCATCGCAATTTTTAAAATACCATCCCCTTGGCAAGCTTCACATCTTCCTCCTGATACATTAAAACTAAACCTTCCTTTTTCATACCCTCTAATTTTAGCTTCATTTGTAGAAGCAAAAACATCTCTTATTGAATCAAATACTCCAGTATATGTTGCAGGATTTGACCTTGGAGTTCTACCAATTGGCGATTGGTCTATATTTATAATTTTATCAATATTTTCTAGCCCCTTTATTTCTTTACATTTGCCTGGTTTTTCATTTGAGCCATGAAGCTCTTTCATTACATTTTTATAAAGTATTTCATTTATTAATGTACTCTTTCCTGAACCAGAAACACCTGTAACGCAAATAAATAACCCTAGTGGAATTTTTACATTAATATTTTTTAGATTATTTTCTTTTGCACCAAATATTTCAATCGCTTTACCATTTTGTTTTCTTCTTATCTCTGGCATTTCTATTTTTTTCTTTCCGCTTAAATATTGACCAGTTATCGATTCTGGCACTTGTTTGATTTCTTCTATAGTACCTTGTGCAATAACTTGTCCCCCATGAATCCCAGCTCTTGGACCTATATCAATAATCTGGTCTGCTGCATACATTGTATCTTCATCATGTTCAACTACAAGCAATGTATTTCCTAAATTTCTAAGTTTTTTTAATGTTGTAATCAATTTACTATTATCTTTTTGATGAAGCCCAATACTTGGTTCATCTAATATATATAATACTCCTGTAAGTCCTGACCCAATTTGTGTAGCGAGTCGTATCCTTTGTGCCTCTCCACCAGATAAACTACCAGCATTTCTTGCAAGAGTGAGGTAATCCAACCCCACATCTATCAAAAATTGTAACCTTTTGTTTAATTCCTTTTCAATTTGGTCAGCAATAATTTTTTCTTTTTTAGTTAATTGTAAACTATTTAAATACTCTTTTATTTTTACAATCGACATGTTTGTTAATTCGTATACGTTCTTACTCCCTACTTTTACCGAAAGACTTTCCTTTTTTAATCTTGCACCATTACACATAGCACATTCACTGTTGCTCATATACATTTCATAAAAATCTCTCATGCCTTGAGATTTTGTTTCTGAATACCTTCTTTCAAGTGTTGGAATTACTCCTTCAAAAGGAGCACTATATATTCTAAGACCCAATGAAGATTGATACTTAAAGTCTATTTTTTCTGTCCCTGTACCATATAGTATTTTTTCTAAAAACTCCCTTGGCAACTTTTTAATTGATTTATGAATATCAACATTATAATGCTTTGCCACACTTTCGAAATACATTTTAGCCATTGTCTCATTTTTCTTCATACTGCTCGCACCAAATGCTTTTACTCCATCGTATAGCGTTTTATTTTTGTCTGGAATTATTAAATCTTCATCCATTTTCATTAAATAGCCTAAGCCAGTACAGGCAGGGCATGCACCATATGGATTATTAAAAGAAAACATCCTTGGTGTTAATTCTTCAAAACTTATATTACAATCTGGACATGCATAATTTGTGCTAAAGAGCATTGCCGTGTGGTCTTTGGCATAGGTCGATTTCTTCGCCTTGCCATCTGGGTTGCCAGGGACGTCGACTCCTACATTTTTTACAATATCTATTGACACTAAACCACTTGCATGTTTTAATGCTGTTTCAACTGATTCAGATAAGCGATTTCTAATATCTTTGTGAATTACTAATCTATCAACTACTATATCCAGATTATGCTTTTTATTTTTATCAATTTTTATATCATCTGATATTTCTAAAATTTCACCATCAAGTCTCACTCTAACAAAGCCTTCTTTTTGGAACTCATCTAATAGTTTTGTAAATTCTCCTTTTCTTCCTCTAATAACTGGAGCAAAAACTTGAATTTTTGTATCTTCTTCTAGCTCCATAATATGATCAACAATTTGATCTATTGTTTGCTTTTCAATCTTCTTCCCACAGTTTGGGCAATAAGGAATGCCTATTCTAGCATAAAGTAAACGAATATAATCATAAATTTCTGTAACCGTTCCAACTGTTGATCTAGGATTTCTTGAAGTAGATTTTTGGTCAATAGAAATAGCTGGAGAAAGTCCATCAATTGACTCTACATCTGGCTTTTCCATTAACCCTAAAAATTGCCTCGCATATGCTGAAAGGCTTTCTACATATCTTCTTTGCCCTTCTGCATAAATTGTATCAAACGCCAAAGAAGACTTCCCTGAACCAGAAAGTCCTGTAATAACAATAAGTTTGTCTCGTGGTATTTCTAAGTCTATGTTTTTTAAATTATGTTCTTTTGCACCTTTAATTACTATCTTGTCGTTCATATTTTTTCCCCCATTTGTTTATTTTATATTTTTTTCGGGGGAATGTCAATACTTACTCTTTTATCTCCTTCGCCAATTTCCCAATAGCTTTGGTTTCAATACGAGATACATAGCAACATTTTTACGACTAAAGAAAAACATTATTCATAAATTAAATATTACACAGAAAATAGGCATTTACACTATGCCTATTTTTGTCAAAAAGAGAATTCTTTATTAATTTAATAAGTAAAGATTACTTACTAACTGCACTATCTCAAAAAATGCGACAGTTAATCTAAAAACCGATTGTCGCATTTTCACATTAATTTATATAATTGTTATTTCTTCTTCCACTTCAGTTCCAATTGGTATAATATTTAAACTATCATTTTCGTAATAATATCTACACATATATTCTAAATACTCTTTCATCTCTTTTATATCTATTTTGTATTTTTGTACATCTTCAGGTCTTATACAAATTACTAATTCATTAGCAATTTTTTTAGTATTATTATTAGCCATAAAAGAAAAAATGATTTGTTTTAGTATTTTTTCACGAGATTGAATTATTCCCATTCTACCTGTTCCAATAAGAGGAATATTTATAGTCTCGATATGTCCATTTTCTAATATATATTCCCATAATGATTCAAGAGTTACTAAAATATTTTCGTATGAGGGCTTTACTGTCTGACCCTTTTCATTTATATCAGAATCCGCAACAAAATAAAACCTATTGCCAAGTTGATTAATCTCTATCGTAGTTCCTATGCTGTATTGCTTGTTTTTACTGCTTTTTCTGTCTAACGTTTTAACCAAATTAGTTAATTTTAATTCATTCTCAATTAAAGAATCTAAAGTACGAATATTATTTTTAAAAAATTTATCTTGAACTTGTCCTTGCACACTACTCATACTTATAAAATCAGAATCTGTTTTCGTATCAAACGTTGTATTGGTAGGAACTATTTTACTTCCTTTTTGTTTTAGCAGATTACCTATAACTAATTTTATTTTTACATCTTTATTCTTTATGCTATATTCGAATTGTCTTTTAGGCCAACTTAAAATTATGCTTATAAAAATAGAAACAATGATAATTAAAATAAACATTTTATTTAATACATCACTTTGATTTGGAAAGAAAAATTGTAATATCTCTATACCTGTCCATGATACCCCTATACTAGAAAAGGCTCTTATAAAAAATGATTTTATATTATTCCAATATCTTTGGAAAAAGAATTCTATCATAAGCCCAAGCTCCTGTATGTACTATCATTATAATAATATGCTCCTGTCTTCCCCTCTTTTATATATAATTCATATGATGCTGGCCAATGTTCTAAAGCATATTGCAAAATTTTAGAGTTGAAACTTATATGTATTGCTAATTTATCTTTTATAATTGCTGGGCATTTTTCTGAATCCATGCTTCTCTTTCCATCAATGTTTACAACAATACAAGGCAAATTTCTATTTAATGCTTGTTCAATTTCCCATCTAACATATTTATATAAATATCTAGTATGGTCACCCACTAACAGTACAAACACCTTAGAATTTCTAAATCTTTCCTGTAACCCTGCTTTTATAGATTCTTCACTTTTATCAAAAATATTATTTATATCATGTGCATCATAAAAATTAAATTCTGTATTATCATTTTGCTTCCATGCTTTCATTAAATTATAATATCTTAAATCATTATCTGCATCCATTGATACGTACGCTTTGTTTTTATATGACATATAATTTCCTCCTTTATAGTTTTATTTTTTTCTTGTTTCTGCAGTTGTTGGTAACTTTTTACTATTTTTATGCACATCTGGCAAAAAATCTACATTTATTGGTTTAATTTCCTTTGTAGTATTTTCTATCTTTGAATTGTTTTCTTCCATTTTTTCTCCTCCAATTATTATAGTTTTAATAATAAATCTCCAATAATAAATAAAATATTTGTTATTAAGAATATACAAGCAATATTAAAATACTTATGTTTTTTATCCAAAGCAGTATTGTTTTCTTTAATTGCTGTTTTATATGTAGTTTCTATTAAACTTGTAATCAAATCTTCCTCTTTATAATTTTTAATGCTTCCGTTGAAGATTGATATAGGTACAAACCTTGCATTTTTAGATATTAAGCCATATATCAATAAGAATATGGCCATAATGAATATTAATATGTTTATTATGCTTGTATTTAACAAAAGAATATTTGATACAGAAATATTTCTATTTACGTTTATATCAATAATTAGTTCTTTAAATACTTGAATATTAAATATTGAACTAAATATGATTCCATAAAAAGCTAACAACAAACCAATTTTTACATCTAAAGCCTGCATTCTAAAAAAATAATTGTTATATTCTTCTTTAGCAATTCCTAAAACCATATTTAAATTTTCTATGTTGTTTTTTTCTTCCATATTCAGCCTTTCCAAATTATCTTTTAAATCTTATTTGTAAATTTAAATTGAAATACATTTCTCTACCTTCTTCATATATATCTAGCATACCATATCGTGTAGAACTCGGCGAATCAAGTTTTGTATTCTTAATTAAATATTTTATTAAATATTCCTTATAATAAATCGCATCTAAAACAAGTACCTGTCCCTTGTTTTCTACTAATATAATACCTCCTGTTACATCATAGTTGCCATTCCAAATCGTACCTGGAATCATTCCTAAAGTAATTGCCAATAATAAATCACCGATTTTTTTATTATAGTACAACTCCTTATTAGAATTATATTTTACTATATCTTTACTAATAGCCATATCTAACAGTTTTTTCAGATCCTTTTCATCATCTTCATAAGACAACAATAATATTTTCGCCAATAATTCAGGCATTTCAGAATCTATCATCTTTAAGTTATGATTCATACTCTCACTAACAACACTAGCAAACTGAATATTACAGTTTTTATTTGTAATATATTTAAGTCTATCTAATAATTTTTTGTTTGTATTAATATTATTAATTATTTCTACATCTTCAGATGTTAATCCTATGACCTTATACTTAAAGTTAGTATGTGATGAAGCATTTAATAATGTAGCAGGTCTTCCTAAACTTGACTTTATACTATATCCTACTTTATTGACAGTATTCATTCTACTGTCATATAAGTTTGCTATTAAATCCTCCTTACGTTCAGCAGAAGATTTAATTTTATTTCCTTCTGTAAGTTTTTCTAATATATCTTTCATCTCCTTAATTGGAAAACTACCACTACTAGGCGATTCTCCAAGTATTTTTTCTAATAAAATTTCCTTATATACTTTAATTTCCTCTTTACTAATGTTAGAATGTAAAATATTATTTTTTAATACATCTACATCTAAATTATTAATATTTAGATAATATTCATTATTACTATTTTGAATGTACATTCCAAGTATTTTAAATGTACTATCATCAACTATTTCTAAATGGTCATTTACTATATTTAAATTTTGATTATCAAGTATCTCTAATAGTGCATACAATTCTGACCATTCCCCCCTATTAAATTGCATTTATTTCCTCCAATCTATCATACATATATTTAGCCATATTTTCTATTACTGGTATAGAAACTGAATTTCCAAATAATTTATATTGTTGTGTAATACTAACTTCTTTGGGAAAACTAAATCCATCTTTTTTTCCATCTTTAAAACCATAACCAATAAATCCTTGTAACTTTCCCCATTCAATAGGTGTCATATGCCTAATACCTTCATTGTTAAGTTCAGACTTCTTGTTTTTTATCACTTTACCGCCCATATTATAATTTTTTTGTTTAACTAAATTTCTCTCTTTACCTGAACCTCCTGTAGCCAATATAGTATTAGAAATAGGATTTTCACCTTCATTTACAACTATATATCCAAATCCATTACCTTTTCCTTCATGTTTTGACTTGTGTTTCTTTAAAGTATTTAAATATGCCGACGACAAATAGTACCTCCCATCTACACTACTTTGCAAAACATCATATAAATTTTTATAAATAACATCTGTGCTTCTTTGGGGTAATGATGGAAACACATATCCTTCTGGTATTACATCTTTTCTAAACCCCATAATATATACTCTTGAACGTTTTTGTGGCAATCCAAAATTTTTAGTATTTCTAATAAATTCTTCTTTATTTATTTTTAAGTACCCACCTATACCCTCTTCTACACCAACTATTTTATACCCTAAATCATTTACTAATGTTTCTATTATAATATTAAAGGTTTTTCCCTTATTATGATTAATTAACCCTTCAACATTTTCAAGTAAAAATGTCTTTGGTTTAGTCTTTTCTATTATATCTGCTATATCAAAAAACAATGTTCCTCTTGTACTATCTCTAAATCCTAATTTTTTTCCTGCAATAGAAAATGCTTGACAAGGAAAACCTGCTAGCAGAACATCATAATTTGTATTTTCTACTTTCTTCTTGAATTCGTCGCTAGAAACGTCGTTATGTGGATTTTCTCCATACAAATGCTCATATGTTACACAAGCATATTTGTCAATTTCTGCTGACATAACATTTTGAAATTTTCCTGTCATTTCAAATCCTCGTCTAATGCCTCCAATACCAGCAAATAAGTCTATTGTTTTTAAACTCATATTATCACTTCCAAACTTTAATATTTGCATTATAATTAAATCACATTTTCTCAAAATTGTCAAGAACTTTTGTTCGAAATTGTAAAGTTTTTTATTTTCTATATTTATATCATAAATTTGATTTCTTTTTTATATGATTATAACAAATTTAAAAAATTTATTTAAAATTTGCCTTCGTTTTTCATATGTCCGTTTACGGATACAAAATATTTTTATTGGACACGTGTTGATGGCTTTGCCTTCAAGCTGTTTAGTGATGTTATGGACACATCTATTCCTGCTCTATGAGGATAAATATCTAAAATTTTTCTTTTCGATGGTGTGGAATTTTACTTTCTATTTCGTTATTTATTATTGAGCGTATAAAAATTATATCGTACCTCATATACATTTATAAAGGGGCGATTTTAAATGGCTAATAATAATCTAATCTGTATATATGATGAAACCAAAGAAAACATTGAGGATATAATATTAAAAATATATAAGACTTTTATTGATACTGAACTGGAACAGGAATTTAAAATATGAGTTCGCTTTTTAGTTTTAAGTATTATATAATTTTCTTGTAATATTAATTTATGGGTGGAAAGCGAGGAATTATTTGGATTATTTAAAAATTGTTAACCCAATGGATTATAGAGTTGCATTATATATCAGATTATCTAAAGAAGATGAAAAGCCTGGCGAATCTGAAAGTATCACAAATCAAAGAAGTATACTTACCAGATTTGCTGAAAGTCAAAGATTGTATATTGTAGATGAATATGTAGATGATGGCATAAGTGGTACAACCTTTAACAGACCTGATTTTCAAAGAATGCTTAACGATATTGAAACTAAAAAAATAAATATGGTTATTACTAAAGACTTATCAAGACTCGGTCGCGATTATATTCAAACAGGATTCTATATTGAAAAGTATTTCCCTGAAAATAGAGTTAGGTATATATCTATATTAGACAATGTAGATACAGGCATTGACTCATCATCTAACGACATTACCCCCTTCAAATCCATACTAAACGATATGTACGCTAAAGACATTTCAGCTAAGATTAAAAGTGTTAAACACAATAAACAGGATTTAGGACTATTTATTGGTGGCAAAGCACCCTTTGGTTATAAATGTAGTGAAGAAACAACAAATAAAATAGTTATAGATGAAGATGCTAGACCAGTTGTAGAAAGATTATTTAGAGAGGCTAAAGCTGGTAAATCTTGCAGGGCTATTGCACAAGATTTAATATTAGATGGAGTACCTACACCTTCACAATATGCTATTTCAAAAGGACATAAAGTAGCCAAAGTAAGTAATCTTTGGTCTGATCCTAGAGTTAGAGAAATCCTTTTAAACGAAGTATACATAGGCAATATGGTACAAGGTAGAACGAAAAAAATAAACTATAAATCTAAAAAATATATTAAACTACCTAAGGAACAATGGAAAGTTGTAGAAAACACTCACGAACATATAATTGACAAAGAGACATTTTACAAAGTACAAGATATGATTTTAACTAGAAAACAGACTAGAGTCAAAACTCACGATTATTTATTAAAAGGATTTGTTCATTGCCACGAATGTGGTAAAAAAGTTGGTTGTTCCCCTCGTGAACTTGCTCAAGGAAAGGTATATTATTTCAGATGTGCTACATATATAGCTTATGCTAGACTTGGACTTTGTACTTCTCACAATATTAGAATGGACACAGTTGAAAAGGCAGTTAATAATAAGGTAATGAGCATATTAGCTAAATTTTCAGATAAAGATAATTTGATAAAAGTAACTAAGCAAAAAATAGAAGAAAAGAAACACTCAATTTCATTTGAAAACGAAATTGAAAACTACAAAACAAAACTTAATAAAATATCTTTAGAAGTTGATAATATTTACAACGATAAGCTAAATGGCATTTTATCTGAAGATGATTTTATTAGAATTTACGAAAGAAAAAAAGAGGAAAAAGAAAATTTACAAAAGAAAATTACTGAAATGACTACACATATTGATAATAGCATTGTCAATGAAACTGAACTAGCTGAAAAAATCGCTATGAAATTTGTAGGCTTAAAACAAGTTAACAGAGAGCTTTTATCTGCATTGGTTGAGAAAATTGAGATTGATAAGAAAAAGAATATTTATGTGTATTTCAAATTCAAATCATTAGAAAATGTGTAAAAATCAGACTTATTACAAATTCGCAACACATTGCAATTTTAGTCATAATCACGACGCAATACATAGCTCCTGCTTATACCAAGCATTTCCGCAATTTGACTTTGCGTCCTTGGCTTTTTTCCATCTAACCCAAAACGCATTTCTAAAATACCTTTTTCACGTTCTTTTAACACATTCTTCATTTTCTCATAAAGAAGTTTAATTTTCATCCTTAAATCAATTTCATCATCTAAGGTTTTACCTTCATTTTCTAAAATATCAATTAAAGTAACCTCATTGTTATCTTTATCGGTACCAACAGGCTCATTTAAGTACACTTCTGCTTGGATTTTTTTATTTGTTCTTAAATACATTAATATTTCATTGTCTATACATTTTGAAACGTACGTAGCCAAACGAACGCCTTTCTTTGAATCAAAGCTATTAATCCCCTTTATCAAACCAATTGTACCAATTGAAATCAAATCATCTTGCCCCACATTAGTAGTAACATATTTTTTACAAATATGTGCAACTAACCTTAAATTTCTTTCTATTAAAATATTTCTAGCTTCTTCATCGCCATCTTCATATTTTTCTATATATTGTTTTTCCTCCTCAGAAGACAACGGTTCTGGAAACAAACTATTATTTTGTATATATCCAAACAAAAATATTGCAGATTTTAAAAAAGCTACAATCCCTGACAGTCCAAATAAAAACATGATATCTCCTCACATATAACTAATTATATGTATAAAAAGCTTGTAAGGTGCTTGGACTTGAAAAATCATTCCAAATTTTATATAATAAACAAACTAGCTGATGCAATAATAAAACATCAGCTTTTTGTATTTTCTCTATAATAATCCTGTACATTAATTATTTTGACTTGTATAACTTTCAGATGAAATCCATTCAGCAAATTTGCTAAACGCCGATTCCCCTTTTCTTTCCATGCTTCTATTTTCTCTTTCCTCTGACGAAAATTGACTTAGTGTTTTATTATACCCCGACGGAATGTAAATCCTCCACAAATCAGACCACGCATCTTTTCTTTGTTCGTTATCAATATAATCTGAAATAACCCCTTCTTCTATCAACCCTTTAAAAACATGTGGGTTCCCATCCGCATCTATAAAAGTAGCAACACTTTGGAAACAACACGTTCTGTCTTTCTTATCTTTCATCATACCCATTATTCCATCTATTCCGATTGTTCCTAAAATATATTTTGTATAAACTCCAGGAAATCCATTTAAATCATTTATAAAGAACCCGCTATCGTCAACAATTATTGGCTTTCTCAATATATCAAATGCTTGTTTAGCTTTATTTATCGAAACAGTTTCAACATCATCCGCTTGCACTTCATATAAACCCAGCTTTTTTTGTTCTACTTTTATCCCATAATTTTCTAACTTATTTTGTAAACTTACTACTTTCCCATTATTCCCTGTAATAAAATAAATTGTTTCCATATATTTTTGTATTTTTGATAAGTCCATTCATCGTTCTCCCTTCTCGGTTTCTATAATTTTTCTCTTTTGTAAACATTGTTATTATTATATTACATTTCATCTCATTTTTCAACAAAAAAACCATAAATTGTGGTGCTTGGACTTGAAAAATTGCTTTAATTTTTATATAATACATACACATGATGTGAGTGTACTGAAAAGTATATTATAGGATACCCACTAAAGCTCAGGAGGAATATATGAATAATTGGTTAAGTAGAACTGAATTACTAATAGGAACAGAGTCTTTAAAAAAACTAAAAGATTCAACAATTGCTGTTTTTGGACTTGGTGGAGTTGGCTCTTATGCGGTTGAATGCCTTATACGTACAGGCGTTGGAAATTTAATACTAATCGACCATGATGTTGTTGATGTTACAAATATAAATCGTCAACTTATTGCAGATACAACAAATATACGGTCAAGCGAAAATAGAACTTGCTAAAGAACGTGCTCTAAAAATTAATCCAAACATAAATATTACAACACATAAAGAATTTTTTAATGCTGAAAATGCTGAAAAACTAATATCTACCGAATATGATTATGTTGCAGATTGTATAGATTCTATACATTCTAAGTTACTTTTAATCGAAACCTGTTACAAAAAAAATATTCCAATAATATCTTGTATGGGAACAGGTAATAAATTAAATCCATTAGAACTTGAAATAGCAGATATAAATAAAACTTCTGTATGTCCTTTAGCAAAAATCATTAGAAAAGAATTAAAAAATAGAGGGATACCTAATTTAAAAGTAGTTTTTTCAAAAGAGATTCCTCTTAAAACGGATTTTCATTCTGAGAAAAATGATAAAAAACAAATTGCAAGTATATCATTTGTTCCATCGGTAGCTGGAATACTATTAGCAAGTGAAATTATAAGAAAAGTGGCTATGCCACTCTAGTACATCTAACGTAAGTCTTCTATTGGTAACTTTTCTTGTTACTGAGGTCAAATGCCAAGGAGAAATTTCCTACGTAATAAAATCAATAATTGCTTAAATCTGAGTATAAAATTTAGGAAATAGAGCATGATAACTATTCAGTAAATATTTAATCTAAAGTGTCTGTAAAGTTTTACAATTTAGTGATACTCTTAATAAAACTTTTAGGAGGTATATTTATGGCATTAGATTATAAAATTATAGGAAAAAGATTGAAAAAAGCAAGATTAGACAAGAACCTAACACAAGAACAATTATCAGAAAAATTGGAAATTTCTATTCCATTTTTAAGCAGAATTGAAACAGGTTCTTCTCCTGTAAATCTTAAACGATTAAATCAAATATGTTCATTATTAGATATTTCAGAATCCTCTATTTTAAACGGTGCTTCAAAGGAGCCAAATAAATACTTGATAAACGATTTTAATGAATTATTTAAAAATTGTTCACCTGACAAACTTAAACTAGTATACGATGTCGCAAAATTAATCATTGAACAGTAGTGTTTAATTATATTCATGGCACACAAAGTTGATTTTCCCTATAGCAGAAAAAAACAGTGGCTGTCCTATAATTGTCATTATAAGAGTTACTATGTAGGGGCGACCAATGGTCGCCCAGGCGGATACTATCCGCCCCTACACTAAGAATCTAGTAATCTCAATAGATTCTTCGTAAGTAAGTCTTTAAAGAGAGGCTCAGAATGACATTTCAGGATGCCATTCTTTTTTTCGTGCTTATGAATAATAAACTTGAAAAATATAAATAATAATACCTAAAGGAGACATTACATGAATTTTAAACAATGGAACGGATTCAATGATGGATTTTGGCAAAGTGAAATAGATGTTAGAAACTTTATTCAAACTAATTACACCCCCTATAACGGCGATAAAAACTTTTTAGAAAAGCCTACAAATGATACCATAAAATTATGGAATCAAGTATTAGAATTATACAAGAAAGAAAAAGAAAACAACGGAGTTTTAGACATAGATGAAAAAACAATTTCTACAATAACCAGTCATGCAGTTGGATATATTAACAAAAACATAGAAAAAATTGTTGGTTTGCAAACAGATGCTCCTCTTAAAAGAGCAATTATGCCCTTTGGAGGTATTAGAATTGTAGAAAAGTCTTGTCAAACTTATGGAAAAGAAATTCCCAAAACTATACATGACATTTTTACACATTATAGAAGAACCCATAACGATGGAGTTTTTGTAGCATACACAAAAGATATTCGTGCTGCTCGTTCCTCTCATATAATAACTGGGTTGCCAGATGGCTATGGCAGGGGCAGAATTATTGGCGATTACAGAAGAGTTCCTTTATATGGTGTTGATGCTTTAATAGAAAGCAAAACTAAAGACTTAGAAGACTTCACTTTTCATACAATTACAGAAGAAGAAATTCGAAATAGAGAAGAAACATACGACCAAATTTTAGCTCTAAAAGAATTAAAAGAAATGGCTTTACTCTATGGATTTGATATTTCCGAACCTGCAACTACCGCAAAAGAGGCTATACAATGGCTATATTTTGCATATCTTGCAACTACAAAAGAACAAAATGGTGCTGCTATGAGCATAGGTAGAATTTCAACTTTTTTAGATATTTATATTGAAAGAGATTTTAAAGAAAACAGATTAACAGAAATAGAAGCACAAGAATTAATAGATCATTTTGTAATGAAATTAAGAATGATTAGATTTTTAAGAACACCTGAGTATGACCAATTATTTAGTGGTGACCCTGTTTGGGTTACCGAAGCTATTGGCGGTATGTGTATAGATGGAAGAACGTTAGTTACAAAAAATTCTTTTAGAATATTGCACACCTTAACAACACTTGGCCCTGCACCAGAGCCTAATTTAACAGTATTGTGGTCAACACGACTACCAAAACATTTTAAAGACTTTTGTAGTGAATTATCAATAAAAACAAGTTCTATACAATACGAAAATGACGATTTAATGCGTGAATACTGGGGTGACGATTACGCTATTGCATGTTGCGTTTCAGCAATGAAAGTTGGTAAACAAATGCAGTTTTTCGGTGCCAGATGCAATTTAGCAAAAGCATTATTATATGCAATAAATGGCGGAAGAGATGAGTTAACTGGCAAACAAGTTTCCCCTGCATTTGAATCAGTTAAAGGTGAGTATTTAGATTATGATGATATAATGAATAAATTTAACACTATGATGGATTGGATTGCTGAAATTTACATTAAAGCACTTAACATCATCCACTATATGCATGACAAATATAATTATGAAAAATTAGAAATGGCATTGCATGATAAAGACGTTTTTAGAACCATGGCGTGTGGAATTGCTGGTCTTTCCGTCGTTGCAGATTCTTTTTCAGCAATAAAATATGCTAAGGTAAAAGTTATTAGGGATGAAACTGGCTTAGTTACTGACTATGTAATTGACGGCGATTTTCCTAAATATGGAAATGATGATGAAAAAGTTGATGACATAGCTGTTGAAATTGTAAAAACTTTTATGCATAAATTAAATGAACAAAAGACCTATAGAAACTCTACAGTAACTTTATCCATTTTAACAATAACATCAAATGTTGTATATGGCAAAAACACTGGAAATACCCCAGACGGCAGAAAATCTGGCGAACCCTTTGCCCCTGGTGCAAACCCAATGCACGGTAGAGATACAACCGGTGCACTTTCAGTAATGAATACTATATCGAAATTACCATATGCCCATGCACAGGATGGAATCTCATTCACATTTTCAATTGTTCCAAATGCATTAGGAAAAACTGATGAAGAAAAAGTTAATAATTTAACCGCTCTTTTAGATGGGTACTTTTCTAACATGAGTCATCATATAAATGTAAATATTTTTGATAAAAGTCTTTTAGAAGATGCCATGGCTCACCCAGAAAAATATCCTCAACTAACAATAAGGGTATCAGGATATGCAGTAAATTTCACAAAATTAACCAGAGAGCAACAGTTAGATGTTATTAATCGTACAATACATGAAAAAATTTAGTAAAACCTGTCATTCTGAGTTTTACTACAAAGACTTGCTCACGAAGAATCCTATAATCTCTTATTAATTACGATACAAAAATAGTCCGCTCCCGTGATAAAATGTGTTTTTTAGTACCTACAGACCTCCCGTGGTTGGTATATCTTTTTTAAAAAACTCCCTCCAGGTCAAGGGGTAATCCGTATGCCTCAAAGGGCTGTCGGGTAGCTTTTTAAAAAAGATATACCAACCACGGGAGGTCCTTTAGTAAGTACAATACATTTTATCACTCGTGCTATTTCACGCATATAAAAACCATAATGGAGGATTTTATGAATTACACTCTTGATAACAATCATGCATTAGTGCATTCAATTGAAACCTTTGGAACGCTTGATGGTCCTGGCATAAGATTTGTATTATTTTTGCAAGGTTGCAATTTATCTTGCAAGTATTGTCATAACAAGGATACATGTTCTTTTCAAGCTGGAAGTGTAAAAAGTTTAGATGAATTGCTTGAAAAAATGCTTAAATTTAAAACATATTTTAAAACTTCTACTGGTGGCGTAACCGTATCTGGTGGAGAGCCATTATTACAAGCTAATTTTGTTACAAAGTTATTTAAAAAACTAAAAGAAAATAATATTCACACAACTCTTGATACAAATGGAAATTTGCCTATTAAAGATAATATTAAAGAACTTTTAAAATATACAGATTTAGTATTACTGGATATTAAACATATTAATAATGAGAAATGCATTGAGTTAACAGGTCATTCAAATAAAAACACTTTAGATTTTGCTAAGTTTTTAAGTGATAACAACATTCCCGTTTGGATAAGACAAGTTTTAATTCCTGAAATTACAGATGATACAAACGATTTAAAGCTTTTAAAAGAATTTATCTCCACCTTAAAAAATGTTGAAAAAATTGAAATTTTACCATATCATAAAATGGGTGCATATAAATGGGAACAATTATGCCTAGAATATCCATTGAAAAATATTAGAGAAATTACTAAAGAAGATGTTGCAAAAGCAAAAAAAATTTTAGGGATTTTAGAAATTTAAAGAAATTCTTAGTTAATAGTTTTTCCTAACAAGTCCGCTTGCAGGTGTTAGTATATGATTTTAAAAAAACTACTCCAAGCCTCTGCGGGATTCCATGGGCCTCAATGGGCTGTCGTACGTTTTTTTAAAATCATATACTAACACCTGCAAGCTATTTTACTAAAAAATATTTACTAGTAATTTTTATACTATTTATTTTGGCTCCTTAGTAAAATCTTTTAAATAGTTGGGGGATAACCGTTTAAAAGATTTTACTAAAGAGCTTTTTGTTATTTTTATTTATATACATTGTCATTCTGAGCCTTACTACAAAGACTTTCTTACGAAGAATCTATCATATTCAATCGCAGACATTATTTGATTTGTACTGACATGTTTTTTAGTAAGATTCTTCGTAAGCATGGCTTTGCAGTAAGGCTTAGAATGACACAATTTTTAATGACATCTTGTTTTTTTTGGAAATCACAATTTATAGAACATAAATTGTTTTGTTTTTGAACAAAAAAAGACTATACATATATAATACAACATGTACAGTCATTTGTAAAGCACTTTTCATCGCAAGTTGCGACATTTTTCGACACCCCATTAAACATTATAATTTATATTAATTTAAATTATAATCCTACACCAAAATCATGTTCTTGTAACTGTCTATTCAAATTTTTAATCGTAATTCCTGTTTCAAGTGAAAGATATTCTATTGAAGGTACTGATCCTTCATTTATTTTAAAATAACTTTCAAGTCTTGAAATTTCTGAATTTTCTTTGCTTAAGCAATTTCCGCAAAATGCGGTATTTGTAATATAAAAACTGCCACATCTTGTACATTTTTTGAATTCCATATCCCGTTCCCTCCAAAATTCTACATATTTTTAATTATTTTATCACAAATTTTAAAAAAATAAAAGCCTTTGTTACAAATTTTTCCATAAGTTGTTGACAATTTACATAATGTGTGGTATAATACTTCTATTAGCGAGTCAAGAACTCGCAAACAGGTGCAGTATATACTGCAAATATGCCGCACTTGTGTAGTACCTCTGACACTTTGCCCCCCCACACGTGTGGGAATCTGGGTCAATCCTATTATACTGGATTTGTCAGAGCAGAACCGGCCCAATAAATGGGGGCCCAGACAACTTGCCAAGGTGACCGTTATGACGTGCTTTCCGACTGGATTTGTTTAGCTTTGGGGGCGCCAAAAACGCCTTATATTAAAGTTAAATTGCCCAATGTGGGCCAGAAAACTTTCACCCCCGGTATGTGCCGATGAAACTGTTCACTGTAGGATTTGTTTAGCTTTGGGGGCGCCCAAAAACGCCTTATAGTGTAAGAAGTTTATAAAATTTGCAGTATTTCCCCTGGTAGTCATTGACTGCCAGGGGAATTTTTTATTTTACCTTCTCCTCCACCCTTTCACAACCTCATACCAAAATACTGAAACGGCAGAAAATACAATAATCGTCGCTAAATCTCTTAACGATAATGCATTTAGTTTCAAAAACGAACTCACTGGTGTATATACAATAATAAATAAGATAACTACAGTAGCTATGCAAATAGCCCACATTACCTTATCTTTTAACAATCTCTTTGTAGAAACAATCACACTTTCTATTTCAGAACTATTTTCAAATACTAAAAACAAATTCGCTAAAATAATACTGCAAATTCCCATTGTCCTTGCCACTTCTGCACCTTCACTCAAATTCCAATAATATACACCAAATGAAAATCCAAAAATAACTAATCCTTGAATAACACTCTTTATTAAAACCCCTTTGCTTAATATGTTTTCTTTTGGATTTCGTGGCTTTCTATTCATAATATTGCTTTCAGCAGGTTGTCTTTCTAAAACTATTGAACATGTTGGGTCTACAAACAATTCCAATAAAACAACTGTCACAGGAAGGATTAAAAGTGCCACTGGATTTACATGAAACAGTGGTGCCAATAACGCAGAAAGTATAATAGGAATGTGAATTGTAAAAACATATCCAATCGCCTTCCTAATATTATCGTAAATTCTTCTTCCATCTTTTATAGTATCGACTATCGTAGTAAAATTATCATCTAATAAAATTAAATCTGCTGCCTCTCTCGATACTTCTGCCCCACGTTTTCCCATTGCAATTCCTATATCTGCATATTTCAAAGCTGGTGCATCATTTACGCCATCACCTGTCATTGCAACTATTTCACCGTTTTCTTTTAGTGCCCTTACTATTCTCATTTTATGTTCTGGAATAACCCTTGAAAAAATATTGATACTTTTCACACATTCTTTTAATTCCTCATCTGTCATTTTATCCATTTCTTCACCAGTTATAGTGTTATCAGCATTTTTAATTCCTACTTTTTTTGCCACCCATTTCGCTGTAATTACATTATCCCCAGTAATCATAATTACCCTTATTCCAGCTTTATTACATACCTCAATACTCTCTTTAATCTCTTCTCTTGGCGGATCGATTAACCCTATTAATCCGCAAAAATTCAATTTACATTCTGTTATATTATCTGGTATTTCTGATTCACTTATCTGCTCCATTGTTCCAACAGCTATTACACGCATTCCCTGACTTGACATATTATTCATGTAATTCTGTATTTTTATCTTTTCTTCTTCAGACACATTAGAAATAGATAATATACTTTCTGGAGCTCCTTTTGCTGAAACGGTGATTTTCTCGTTTTGTTTCCATACATGCCCCATCATTTTTAATTTGTTTGTGAAAGAATATTCTTTAATTAACTGCCCGCTAAATAGGGTTTTTATTATATCTGTTTGTTCTCCGCAATCCTGCGTCGCCACAGTGTTCGGGTCGTCGGGGACGCCGACCCCTACAACCAACCTCCGTATAATATTTTAACATTGCTTTTTCCATTGGGTCGTAGGTTTCTATTTCGCATGCTAGACCCATCATTTTTAATAATCTATCTTCATCACCATCTATTGCCCAAACTTCGTTTACACTCATTTTATTTTGGGTAATTGTTCCTGTTTTATCCGTACAAAGAACAGATATGGAACCCAATGTTTCAACAGATGGAAGTTTTCTAATAAGCGACTGTTTTTTTGCAAGTCTCCATGCACCCATTGCAAGAAAAACTGTAAGAATTACAGGAAATTCTTCTGGTATTGTTCCCATTGCAAGCGTGATACCTGCAAGTATACTTTCTATTATCCTTTCATGAAATACATGGTCTGTTATATTAAAATATGTAACTATACAAACCAGTACAAAAAATATTCCTGCAAATGTTGCTGAAACTTTAATAATCTGTTTTGTTTGCTTTTGCAAAGGTGTTTTTTCATCTGGTGCCTCAGAAACACTTTTACTTATTTTGCCATATTCTGTCTCTAATCCTATTTTATCTACTAAAACATAAGCACTTCCCTGTGTTACAAGGGTTCCAGAATAGCAATAATTTTTTTCGACCTTCCATACACCTTCGGATTCACCAGTTAAAGAAGATTCGTCAATACATAAATCATTACACTTCATTATCCTTCCATCAGCTGGAACTTTTACTCCTTCTGAAATAATCATAATATCGCCTGGAACTAAATCTACACTTGAAATTTCTGTTTCTTTACCTTCTCGTATTACTTTAATATGTGGAGAAGACAATTCTTTTAATGCATCCAATGTTTTATCTGTTTTCCATTCTTGTATTACATCAATAGTAATAATAGCTACAACAAATACAAGCATTATAATTCCATCTCTTGCTTCGCCTAATACAAAATATATTGCAGATGCCACTATTAACAGTAAAAACATGGGTTCAAATAAAACATCTCGAATTTTAAAAAATAGATTTTCCTTTTTCTTATTAGCTAATTCGTTCTTTCCAAATTTTTTTTGTAAATCTTTTGCCACTTCGTTTGTCAGCCCTTTTTCTACTTTTTCAATTTGCATAAGTTTTTCCTTTCTTTCCCTATAACTGTTATTCTATATTAATTAGTTCTATTCCAATTTCAATAATTTGACAGATTACATAATGTGTGTTATAATAACTCATATGCGTGCTATAAGCACACAATTAGTTGTACTCAGTTGTACTAGTGTACGACAAATTTTAACCGAAGGCGAAGTAAAGTAAATAATTACGCTGTACTACATGATGATGTGATTGTTATAATTTTTACCAGCCATTTCATTATGGCTTAGCTTTTAAAAGAAATTTTTTACACAGCCAAAGAGGCAAATTTCAACTCTGTGGCTTCGGAAAAAAACACATTGTTGTACCTTCGGTAACCTGGGCTCCCTTTAAATAAGGAGGCTCAGGTTTTTTATATAATAAAACAAAGTGGGGCACCTATGATCTCCCAAATGTGATGGGCATTATAATACAAAAAACGTCCACAGAACATGTTGCTGTCCCATAGACGTATATATCTATTGCTATTGTAAGCCCGACCATTTTGGCCTGTCAGTTTATGAAATTATTATATTATATGAATCTTATCCATGTCAAATGTTTTTTATAAATCTATACTAGATTTCCATTTGACTTCCTAAAAAACCGGCTGCTGATTGCAATAACTTTAATTCAACATCCCCCATTGCAATATTAGCTTCTTTTGATAATAATATAACGCTCCCAATAACATCCCCTTGACTTACAATCGGATATACTATTTGAGAATTAAACTTCCTTTCACTGGTATCATTTTGAACTATAGGTAATGAAACCTCGTCATTATCTCTGCTAATATAAACTTCTTTATTTTCTAGTAGTTCTTCCATTTCAGAACTTATATTTTTTTCAAAAAAATCTTTTTTTCCTCCACCGGCTACGGCAATAACCGTGTCTTTATCTGTGATGCAAGCAATATGTCCTGATGTGGTTGCTAATGTTTCAGCATATTCTGTTGCAAATTCAGATAATTCGCCAATTGGAGAATATTTTTTTAATATTACCTCTCCATCCCTATCTGTAAAAATTTCTAACGGATCTCCGCTCCTTGATGTGAAGCGTTTTTCTTATCTCTTTAGGAATTACAATCCTTCCTAAATCATCTATTCTTCTTACTACTCCTGTTGCTTTCAAAAAACTTCCCTCCCTTCCTCCTCACAAGTTCCATATCATTCACATTCTCGCTTCGCTCAAATGCTTATTCATTTCACTGTTCGTCGTCTTTCCCTAAAAGTTTTGCTTCGCAAATACTTTTGGGAACCTTAATAATTTTAGTATTTCTGAAGAGGGAATTTTTATGCAATTTTTTGACTTTTTTTGTATTTTTTATACGATTACCATTACTAATTAAAGCTTTTTAACAAAGTAGCTTGTGATGGTTAGTATATGTTTTTAAAAAGCGTACGACAGCCCTTTGAGGCCCAAGGAGTCTTCGGAGGCTTGGAGAAGTTTTTTAAAAACATATACTAACCACCACAAGCGGACGTTCTGAGCAAAACCCTTAACTAGCAACAGCATGAGGTTGCCAGTTAACACTTTTCAGCAAAGTAGCCTCCTTAAGTATAGTATAGCTTTTAAAAAGGTGAACGACAGCCCTTTGAGGCCCATGGAATCTTCGGAGGCTTGGAGGAGCCTTTTTAAAAGCTATACTATACTTAAGGAGGCGGAAATTTTAAGCAGAACTACAACACGAATGGTAGTAATATATTTTTTATTGCATTTGAAGTATTCTTGTGTTAATATGTTAATAATATTTATTATGAGGAGATTCTTATGAAAATTTCAAAGTTTTTAAAAATTTTTATTATTATTTTTAGTTTTTCTATTATATTTTTGATTTCCAATAAAGTTAATGCAAATTCAATTGATTCAATTAATATGGATATTTCCATTAATACCAACGGAAATGCACATGTTACCGAAACGTGGAATTGTAACGCAACTCAAGGTACAGAACTTTACCATCCTTATTATAATATTGGAAACTCTAATATCTCTAACCTCACAGTAACAAATGGCAATACTCAATATACCACTTTAAGCAGTTGGAATGTTAATGCATCCTTTAGTGCAAAGCAAAATAAGTGTGGCATTAACTATGTATCAAATGGAGTTGAGCTTTGTTGGGGAATTAGTTCTTATGGAACCCACAGTTACGTGGTAAGTTATGATATATCTAATTTTGTTTCTGAATTAACGGATTCGCAAATGGCTTATTGGACTTTAATTCCTTCCGATTTATCAAATGATGTAGGAAGTGTTGATATCAAAATACATAGTGATATTTATTTCCCTCAAACTATAGATGTATGGGGATTTGGTCAATATGGAGCACCCTGCTATGTACAAAATGGATATATAGAAATGAAATCAAATGGTACATTAACTTCTAGTGAATATATGACTATTTTAGCTAAGTTTCCTCTTGGTACTTTTACTCTATCAAATAAACTGAATAATGATTTTCAATATTATCTTGGTATGGCTGAACAAGGAGCAACTAACTACACTAATACTTCAAGCTCTCAAGGTTATTTTACTAACAATATTGTTAGTGATTTATTTTATATACTAATGGTAGTTGTTATATTTATAGTTTCCATTTTTGTACGTAAAAATTCCACTTCATCATCTCTTACTTTAGACTTTGGAAAAGCTGGCAAAAGATTGCCTTCAGACGTCCCATATTTTAGAGATATTCCTTGCAAGGGTGATATTTTTAGAGCATATTTTATTGCATATAATTATAATCTTATGAAAAATAAAGCTGACTTTTTAGGAGCCATTTTACTAAAATGGCTAAAAGATGGCAAAATTAAAGTTGAAAAAAGAACTGTTGGGAAAATACTTCACAAGCAAGAAACTTGCATTATCCTTGATTCTTCCTCTACTTTTGATATGCCATCTGAAAATGAGCTTCACTTAAATTTATATGAGGCAAGTGGAGATGGTGTATTAGAACCAAATGAATTTAAAAAGTGGTGTATCGTTAATTATACGAAAGTTTCAAAATGGTTTGATGACATTTTAATATATGAAAGAGATCGTTTAGTCACTGAAAACACAATTACAGAAACAGAATCTGGAATTTTTAAATTTAAAAAGTATGTTGTGGATAGCAGTTTGAAAAATGAAGCAATTGAATTAAAAGGATTAAAAAATTATTTAAAAAATTATACTTTAATTAAAGATAGAGAAGCAATTGAAGTGACTTTGCTGGAAGAGTATTTAATGCTTGCTCAAATGTTTGGAATTGCAAAAGAGGTATCAAAAGAATTTGAAAAATTATATCCAAAAATAATTGAAGAAAATAACTATAATTTTAATTATGCAGATGTATTATTTATCAGTAGCTTTGCATACATAGCATCAGCTGCACAAATTGCTTCTTATGCAGGAGGCGGCGGTGGATTCTCTGCCGGCGGAGGCGGTTTCGGCTCATTTGGTGGCCGGTGGCGGTGGCCGGCGGATTTAGATAGAAAAATATTTTAACAATACAATATTTTTTATATTATGATTAAACTAGGGGTATCACAAAAAAATGTGATACCCCCTAGATTTTAAGGAAAAATCCATAAGTTAAATTTATGTTATACAACATTCCTAAACCTTAGAAATTTAAATACGTCTCACTTGACGTTAACCATCCCATAGCACTTCTCACAAATATGCTCGCCATCTTCATTCTTACCCACAGTTTCAGAATAAATCCAGCATCTTTCGCACTTTTCTCCTGGTGCTACTTCTACTGTAACTGTCACATCTTCTGAAATGCTATTGTCTTCTACTATTTCAACTTTTGAAACTATAAACACAGTTTCAAATAAGGCTTCGTTCCCCTTTAATTCAGTATATTGCTCCGTCTTCGCATTCAAAACAACTTTTGCATTAAGGGATTGACCAATTATTTTTTCGGTTCTAGCTAGTTCTAATTGTTTCGAAACAACTTCTCTTAATTCCAATATCTTTTTCCACTCTTCTATGATTTTCTTATTATCATATTCTGGATTTACCTTTGGCCAATCTAATAGCATTACACTATCAACGTTTTCTCCATTTTCCTTTGGCATGTATTTAAATATTGTCTCCGAAGTAAAAGCTGTCATTGGTGCGAGCATTACAACCAAAGCTTTCAGTATTTCATACATAACGGTTTGAGCTGCTCTTCTTTCAATAGACTTTGCTTTGCTTGTGTATAACCTGTCTTTTATTATGTCTAAATAAATATTGCTCATATCTGTAACGCAAAACTGATTTATGCTATGATATGCCACATGAAAATCATATTTATCATATGCTTTCGTGCAGTCGCTTACCAATTTATTTAATCTTGTTAATGCCCATTTATCAATGTCTAATAAATCTTTATATTCAACTTTATTATCTACATCAAAGTCAGAAATATTGCCCAATATGAATCTTGCTGTGTTTCTTATTTTTCTATACACTTCTGAAATTTGTTTTAATATCTCTTTAGAAATGCTAACATCACCTTTAAAGTCTGAAGCTAAAACCCACAACCTTAATATATCTGCACCATACTCATTTATAACTTCTTGTGGACTAATTCCATTACCAAGTGATTTAGACATTTTGTTTCCTTCAGTATCTATAACAAACCCATGTGTTATAACTTCCTTATATGGTGCTTTCCCGAATGCAGCAACAGAAGTAAGAAGTGAAGATTGAAACCATCCTCTATATTGGTCTTGACCTTCTAAATATAAGTTCGCCTCTGGCAATCCTCTTTCTGCAAGAACACCTAAATAAGATGTTCCTGAATCAAACCATACGTCCATTATATCTGTTTCTTTTTTAAATGTATTGCATCCACAATCACATACTGCATTATCTGGCATTAATTCTTTTTCTGACATTTCAAACCATGCGTTTGAACCCTTTTCTCTAAAAATATCTTGAATTTTTTGTATGCTTATCTTTGTTAAATATTCTTTTCCACATGCTGTACAATAAAATATTGGTATTGGTACTCCCCATGTTCTTTGTCTTGAGATACACCAATCTGCTCTTTCTTTAACCATTTCTGTCATTCTTTCTTTTCCCCAGGCTGGTATAAATTCCACGGTATTTATAGCATCTATTGCCTCTTGTCTAAAACCTTCAACTGAAGCAAACCATTGGCTTGTGGCTCTGAAAATTACTGGTTTTTTACATCTCCAACAATGTGGATATGAATGGTTTAATTCCTCTTTTGCAAATAGAAACTTATTTTGTTCTAACCATTCAATTATTGCCTTATTTGATTTTTCATAAAATAATCCGTCAAATGGTCCTGAACCTGCATCTTGGTGACCTTTGTCATCCACTGTTACAACTATTTCAAGTTTGTTTTTTAAGCCACATAAATAATCTTCTCTACCATAACCTGGTGCTGTGTGAACTGCTCCTGTACCAGTACCAAGCTCAACTTTTATTGTATCGTCACTGCCTAATACAACTATTGAATTTCTATCTAAGAATGGATGTTTACAAAGTATTCCTTCCAATTCTTTGCCTTTAAATTCGCCTATTACCTTATATTCCTCTATTTCAGCTTTTTTCATTACGGTTTCAACTAAGGCTTTTGCTATTATATATTTTTCAGAGTTGGCTTGTACTAGACTATACTCAAAATCTCCTCCTACAGTTATTGCAACGTTTCCTGGTAATGTCCATGGTGTTGTTGTCCAAATCAAAATGTATGAATCTTCTAATTCGGTGGCGTTTGGGTTTGGGCCGGTGATGGCACTGCCTACTACCGACGTGATTGGAAATTTAACATATACGGAATTTGTTTTATGGTCAGCGTACTCAATTTCTGCTTCTGCTAATGCCGTTTCACAATCTGTACACCAATGTACTGGTTTCAAGCCTCTATATATATAACCTCTTTCATACATCTTTCCAAAGACTTCTATTTGTCTAGCTTCAAACCTAGGTTCAAGCGTTTTGTATGGTTCATCCCATTCGCCTAGTACTCCAAGTCTTTTAAAGCCTTCTATTTGCTTACCTTGAAATTCCTCTGAAAACTTTTTACAAATATCTCTAAATTCATTAACGCTTACTTTATCCCTATCTATGCCTAAAACATTAATTGCTCTTTTTTCAGTTGGAAGTCCATGTGTATCAAAGCCAGGTATATATGGGCTGTAGAACCCTGCTAAATTTTTGTACCTAACAATAATATCTTTTAAAACCTTGTTCATTGCGTGGCCAATATGTATTTCACCATTTGCATATGGCGGACCATCATGTAATACAAATGGTTTCTTCCCTTTATTCTTATTTAATATTTTTTCATATAACTTATTTTCAAAAATTTCTTCTTGAATTTTTGGCTCGTTTTCTGGCAAACTTGCTCTCATCGGGAAGTCTGTTTTTGGTAGGTTTAGAGTGTCGCTATAATTTTTTTCTTTCATATGCTTTTCCTTTCTCTTGTACTGGGCGTTCACAGAACGCCCCTACATGTTATGCACTCTTGCTTTTCTTCACTTTCTTATCCTCATTAATCACAAGTTTAGGAGCAGCTGTGTTTTCCACTGTTTCTTTCGTAATAATACATTCCTCAATATGTGGATTTGAAGGAATTTCGTACATTATATCTCTCATTATTTCTTCAATAATTGCTCTTAATCCTCTTGCACCTGTGTTTCTTTCAATTGCTTTATCTACAATTAAATCAAGTGCCTCTTCTTCAAATTCTAGCTTTACATTGTCTAATTCTACTAATTTTTTATATTGCTTTAACAAGGCATTTTTAGGCTTTGTTACTACTTGTTTTAACTCGCCTCTATCTAATTCCTTTAACGTTGCAATTATTGGTAATCTTCCTACAAATTCTGGAATCAAGCCATACTTAAGTAAATCGTTTGGCAATATATGCTTGTAAATTTCATATTTACTAACTTCTTTTCTGCTTTCTACACTTGCACCAAATCCTATACCCTTCTTTCCCATTCTTTCTTTTATTATTTTGTCTATTCCTTCAAATGCTCCTCCACAAATAAATAATATATTTGCAGTGTTTATTTGCAATAATTCTTGATGAGGATGTTTTCTGCCACCTTGTGGTGGCACAGAAGCTACCGTTCCTTCAACTATTTTTAGTAACGCCTGTTGAACACCTTCTCCGCTAACATCTCTTGTAATAGAAGGATTCTCTGATTTTCTTGAGATTTTATCTATCTCATCTATATATATAATTCCTTTTTCGGCTTTAGCAACGTCATAATCAGCTGCTTGAATTAGTTTCAAAAGAATATTTTCAACATCTTCTCCAACATATCCTGCTTCTGTTAATGTTGTAGCATCTGCAATAGCAAATGGTACATTTAAAACTTTAGCTAATGTTTGAGCCAACATTGTTTTTCCACAACCTGTTGGGCCAAGAAATAAAATATTACTTTTTTGGATTTCTACATCATCCAAATTCGCTAGGTTATTTATTCTTTTATAATGATTATACACAGCCACAGATAAAGTCTTTTTAGCTTCATCTTGACCAATAACATATTCATCTAATATTCGTTTAATTTCTGCTGGTGGAAGAACTTTTTCTTTTAAACTCTTTTTTCCTTCTTCTATTTCTTCAAAGTAACCTTCTTCTATAATGCTTGTACAAACCTTAATACATTCATCACAAATATATGCACCAGGTCCAGAAATTATTCTTTTAACGTTTTCTTGCGATTTCCCACAAAATGAACATTTTACACCTCTATTATTATTTTTAGCCATCATATTCTCCTATCCTTCACACGTAGGGGCAGATTCCATATCTGCCTAGGCGGAAATAGATTCCGCCCCTACATTTTTTTGGGTCTCTCCTACATTCTTTTATCTAATATTCCATCTATTATTCCATACTTAAGTGCTTCTTCAGCCGTCATAAAATTATCTCTTTCTGTATCTTCATTAATTTTTTCTAATGGTTGACCAGTTTTTTCACTTAAAATTCTATTTAACTTTTCTCTTGTCCTAATCATATGTTCAGCATGAATCTTGATTTCTGTAGTTTGCCCAGATAATCCTCCACTTATTAATGGTTGGTGTATCATTATTTCTGCATTTGGTGTCGCAAACCTTTTTCCTTTTGTTCCACACGCTAATAACACTGCTCCCATGCTAGCCGCAAGTCCTACACACATAGTAGATACTGGGCATTTTATATAATTTATTGTATCATATATTGCCATACCATCTGTAATAGAGCCTCCAGGGCTATTTATATATAAAAAGATTTCTTTATCTGGATCTTCTGATTCTAAGAAGAATAACTGTGCTACAACAAGACTTGCTGTTGTATGATTCACATCTTCTGATAAAAATATTATTCTATCTTTTAACAGTCTTGAGAATATATCGTAAGACCTTTCTCCTTTACTTGTTTGTTCAATTACATATGGGACTAAACTATTTTTTTCCATCTTTCTTTACCTCCACTTGTGCGTTTTCTATAATAAATGCAATCGTCTTTTCCAACGTTAATGTTTCCTTAATGTATTTTTTAAAATCTTCGTTATCCTTTATATCTTCTTCTGTTTTACCGTATTTTTCCGCTTCTATTTTCATTTTTTCTGATAATTCTTTTTCATCTACTTCAATACCTGCATCTTTAGCTATTGCATTAAGAACTAGTCTTATTTTTATGGACTTTGTTGCAGTTTCTTTTTCTTTTTCTCTCATACTTTCCATTGTTTGATTTGTATATTGAAGATATTGCTCTAAATTCAATCCCTGATGTTCCAATCTATGTTCAAATGAGTGAATCGTATTGTCTACTTCTGTTTCAATCATTCCTGATGGAACATCCACCTCTGCGACTTCAACAACTGCACTAATTGCTTGTTCTTCTGTTTCCGCCTTTTCTTTTGCTTTATTTTGTTCTTCTAGTCTTTCTTTTATGCTTGCTTTTAATTCATCTAATGTTTCAAACTCACTAACATCCTTAGCTAATTCATCATTTATTTCAGGTAATTCTTTTTCCTTAATTTCGTGTAACTTTACTTTAAATACCGCATCCTTATCTGCCAATTTTTCTGAAGCATACTCTAATGGAAACTTTACTTTAATTTCTTTTTCTTCATCTGTTTTCATTCCAATAACTTGTTCTTCAAATCCTTCTATAAATGAGTGACTTCCAATTTTTAGTTCGTAATTTTCAGCTGTTCCTCCTTCAAATACTTCTCCATCAACGCTGCCTTCAAAGTCAATAACTGCAACATCACCCTCTTGAACAGCTCTTCCTTCAACCGTAATAAGCCTTGAATTTTTCTCAGCCATTTTGTTTAGTTCATCTTGAATACTTTCATCGGTTACATTATACTCAACTTTTTTTAATTCTATACCTTTATATTTCCCCAATTTTACGTCTGGTTTAATTTGCACAATAGCTGTAAATATTAATTCCTTACCTTTTTCCATTTGCACTATTGAAATTTCTGGTTTGCTAACTATATCAAAATCAATTGCTTTTATTTCTTCGTCATATATTTCTGGAACTATTTCATTAAAAGTATCTTCATAAAATATTTCTTTTCCATATACTTTTTCCACTAACTGATACGGTGCTTTCCCCTTTCTAAACCCTGGAATATTAAAATATTTTGCACTTTTGTGAAATACTTTTTGTATCCCTTCATCGAATTTTTTTGCTTCAATATTGAATTCTAGCTTTAGTTCATTTTTGTTATCTGTTTTTTCTACCTTAAGACTCATGTCCTCCTCACTTTCTTCTTTCTTTTAATCACATTATTATATCACATATAAATAATTTTTCAACAATTTTTTTATTTTTTTTATTTTTCTGATTACTGTTCAACACTTTAGCCTAAAACTTCCGCCTCCTTAAGTATAGTATATCTTTTAAAAATGCTACTCCAAGCCTCCGGAGACTCCATGGGCCTCAATGGGCTGTCGTTCGCCTTTTTAAAAGATATACTATACTTAAGGAGGCTACTTTGCTGAAGAGTGTTAATCTGATTACTAGTTAACATTTTTGTCTACAATCATTTCTGCCACTTCTACTACTGGACCGGCACCGATTGTAAGTATTAAATCATTCTCTTTTACATGTTGTTTTAAATATTCTGCGATATCTTCATATTTCCCTATATATAATGCTTTTTTACCTCTTATAATTAATTTATCAACAATATCTTGCGGACTAACATTATATATATTTTCCTCCCTCGCAGCATAAATATCTGAAAGTATTACATTGTCAAACCCCATCAAAACTTCAACAAATTCATCCAACAAATTAAAGGTTCTACTATATGTATGAGACTGAAAAATTGCCCAAGATTCGTTATATTTCTTTTTTTGCATTGCTTTTGAAGTGGCAAGTATTTCTGTTGGATGATGTGCATAATCATCATATACTGTAGCTCCTTTACATTTTCCGATATACTCAAACCTTCTGTTAGCACCAGTAAATTTTTTTAATCCATTTATCATACTTTCTTTTGAAAGCTCATACATGTGGCATAACGCAATGCATGCTAAAGCATTTGAAACATTGTGTTCTCCTGGAACTGACAAATGAACAGTTATGTAATATTCATTTTTAAAATAAGCATCAAATTTAGCAAATCCGTTATCATCATAAGAAATATTTTTTGCCGTAAAATCTGCTCCGAGTGTTTTTTAATCCATATGTCATAATTTGTGCATTCGTGCAGTCAACTAATTTCAAGCACTCAATATCATCTGCATTTAATACCAATTTACCATCTTTTGGTATTAATCTAGCAAATTTTTCAAATGAAAGTTTTATATTCTCAAAGGTTTTAAAATAGTCTAAATGATCATTATCAATATTTAATATAATTTCAGACTTTGGATAAAAATGCAAAAAACTATCTACATATTCGCACGCTTCTACAATAAAATATGGACCATTTCCAATATGATAATTTCCGTTAATTTGTTTTAGATTTGCTCCAACTTGTATAGTTGGTTCTAATCCTGCTTCTAAAAAACATATTGATACCATTGAAGTTGTAGTTGTTTTTCCATGTGTTCCAGAAATACAAATTGTTTCACTATATTTTTTCATTAGCTCACCTAAAAAAACTGCTCTTTCCATGCACGGAATATTTAAACGTTTTGCTTCAAGCAATTCTTCATTTGTTTCTTTTATTGCAGCCGTATATATTACTAAATCTTGATCTTTAACTAAGTTTTTATTATGTCCAATGCCAACTTGAATACCTGATTTTATTAAGTCTTGAACTGATTTACTATCATTATTCGTTGAGCCGGTAACTTGAACTTTGAAATATTGCAAAATTTTTGCAATGCCACTCATACTAACTCCGCTTATACCAATCATATGTACCTTGTTTACTGTACCAAAATCAAATTTCATAGATTCCACCTTCTCTTTCTTGTACTTGTCTATCCCTCCGAAGACTCATTGGGCCTAAATGGGCTGTCGTTCGCTTTTTAAAAAGCATCTACTAACCTCTTAAAGCTACTTTCCTACTCAACATTGTTTATTATTAAGTCTTTTCTGTATTATATACTACACAGTCTGTTTTTGCAATATATTATTCAATTTCAACTATATTAAAGGTACTATATTAATGGTTTTCTCTAAAATATCCGCTTATAAGTGTCCTAGAACGTACTTTCCATATAGAAATCAACAATAATAGCCCGCTCCCGTGGTGGTAATATATTTTTTTTAGGCTCCTCCAAGTGATTCCCACTCGTATCCTCCTAAAAAAAATATATTACCACCACTCGCGCTATTCC